>JBNKPX010000061.1:0-20261 GCA_050295575.1 Gammaproteobacteria bacterium
GACACCTCTGACAATGAGTTTCAGGCCATACTCAAATATGGCGGGCTCAAACCCGAACAAACTCAGCGTTTGCGTATTGAAAAAAATGGCATCCCTGAAGATCTTTCACTGGATGATTATTGTGCCATCATCGTCGGCGGTAGCCCATTTGATATCAGCACAGCTCAAGCCGACAAGTCTGACATTCAAATAAAGATCGAAGCCGATTTCAAGCGCCTGCTGGACGAGGTTGTGCGTGTGGATTTTCCTTTTCTTGGTGCCTGTTCCGGCAATGGTCTATTGGGGGCTTATCTCGGTACGTCTATCTCAAAGCGTTATGGTGAAGCCGTGGGCTGTGTGTCACTGGAGCTCACCGCAGAAGGCAAAAACGATCCCTTGCTACAGGGCTTTCCAGATAGCATCAAGGTATTACTTGGGCATAAAGAAGCCTGCGATTGTGTACCACAAGGTGCCACATTGCTAATCACTGGCGCTGCCTGCCCGGTGCAGATGTTCCGCATTGGACAAAACGTGTATGCCACCCAGTTTCATCCAGAAGGCGATAGCGCTGGGTTTATAGTACGTATCCATGCCTACAAGCATCATGGCTATTTCAAACCTCACGAAGCCGAACAGCTTATCGAAGCAGTAAGCCAGCACGAAACACCTTTTGCGCAAAAAATACTGGCGCGCTTTGTTCAACGATATCGATAACTATGATTCCACATAAAGTTAAATCCATACTCGACGCACACCAGCTCAGTGCCCTGTTATTCGAACCCGGCAGTACCCCGACATCGGAACTTGCTGCAGCACAGATTAACTGCGCCGTCGGCCAGATTGCAAAATCCATGCTATTCAAGGGCAAGGATGGTGCATTCCGCTTATTTGTTTGCCCCGGCGACAGACGTATTGATAACAAAAAACTCAAAAATACGATAGGCGTTAAGGCGCGAATGGCGACAGCAGATGAAACCTATGACATTACCGGATTCAAGCCCGGTGGGGTTTGTCCTTTTGGTATAGAGGCTATCGATATCTTTATCGATGTGGGTTTAAGTAGCTATTCGACTATCTACCCGGCCGCTGGCACCGACGCCTCGGGCGTACCCGTAAGCTTTGACCAGCTCAAGCAGGTTATCCAGGCCAGTGAATGCGATGTAATGATGGAAACCGTTTAAAGATCTTCCTGATTACAGCTGAAACTGGGCTAATTTAACGTACTTTAAAAATACTCACCACAGAGGACACGGAGACCACAGAGAAGAAAAGTTATCTCTGAATTAATCAGAAGCACCTTAATCTAATAACCCGCTTTCATGCTTGAAAGATACTCTGAAATCTAATGGAAAATATTTTAACCTCTGTGCCCTCTGTGTCCTCGGTAACAGCCCCTGCGTTACCCTACTTACGGGCGTCCGGCCCTAATCTGTGGTAAATAGGCTCTAGATATTTTAAAGAGCTAAATCGTTGGATTAATCAGCAAGATTTAACCGCTGATTGCGCTTAATTTCAGCCGCCAGACTATCAAAAACACCCGCTGTATTCGCATAATCCGACCAACGACTGACTACCTCCTGAACCTGATCGATAATCTGTTTTGCCTGCTGCTTAAAATTACCGATTAAATCCGCCACTGCTAATAAATCATTGCGGTTAAAGTTATCGCGTTTACCATTTAAGCTCA
Organism: Gammaproteobacteria bacterium; assembly: GCA_050295575.1. Classification (GTDB taxonomy): domain Bacteria; phylum Pseudomonadota; class Gammaproteobacteria; genus JACNJF01. The sequence continues at coordinate 1,667 of JBNKPX010000061.1, forward strand.
TCTGATGTGCATTCACCCAGGGTGAATCCTTTTTATAGCTATAGGCAAGATCAAAGGCCGGTGCCAGTCGCCATGAGCCCTGCATTGAATCAAGCACAAAACCGATATTTTTACTGTGATCATCATGATTGCGTGCAATCACGTTAAACACCATGCGTCGAAAGATCTCTACCGCATCCTGACGCGGTAATCTTAGCTGGCGCGCAACCGCAAGCAATTGTTCATAGCTGTAACTACCCGGCTTTTTATAATCCGCATGATCCATCGCACAAAAAGAGGCATAGTGCAGTTTACGGTTGCCCTCACGATCAAAACGTCTGGTCATAAAATGCGCACGCTGACCATCGATTAGCAATTCACTGGGTGAGATATTGATATCACAATCCCGCGCCATCAGATAGTAAGCATATTCCATACGCCCAAACCCCTGCGGATCACCAAATACCTCGCTATTTATTTTATGCTCTTCTACCCCATCAAACTTGAGCAGAAAATGTTCAAAACCCTCTGGTGCATCTACCTGCCCTGAACGAATTTCTGTACGCTGTTGATTAATAGCCACCAGCGCCTTGGCGCGAGCGCCCCCCGCAGAGGTGCCGACCTGAAATAGCGCGCTCATAGCCTCATCATTTGCCTGTTGTATATCGACCGATTGACTCAGATTACCTCGTTGATCCAGTATCTGCTGAGCCATCGCAACCAGCGATTCCAGTTCAATCTGTTGATTTAGTGGGGATTTCTCACGAATCGCAGGCTGGTACTCCAGTGCCCCCATACCACGATTACCGCTATATAACAGGCGTTCAATGGCATTTAATGAATTCGAATCACGTCCATTTCTAATCAGCCAGGCATTGATCACAGAATTGCCGAAATCATCCGGCAAGGTATCGCTAAAAACAGCGGGCAGACCACGATAGGTTTGCGGGTTTAAATCACTGAATTGATATATTGTTGTTGATCGCGGCATATGCAAGGGTGCAATTTCTGCCCCAATAGCAAGCCACCGCGAGGCATACTCAAATCGACTGATCTGCGTTTCCTCATCATAGGCCAAAGCCCCAACCAGTTGCCCCCATAGATGAACCTCTGCCAGATTCTGCATTACCAGTCCAGCCCTGAATCCTCATTACTATTATCTGCTGAGGCCTGTGTTGCAGCCTTATCGTGCTTCGCGCCACTCGCGCGTTGCCGTTGTCGCCCTTTCGTTTTCAGCTGCTGTATGGGACTGGATATCACCTCGGGAACAAACCCCGCCACCAGATCAAGATGCCCCAGCACCCTGAGCACCGCAATAACATTTTCAAACTTGCCCGCACCTTCAACCAGTTTACGATAACTGAGTCGGGAGAGACCGATTTCATCAGCTACATATTGCTGTGTCAGGTTCTGTTGCAGACGCATCTGCTCAATGCGCCGGCCAATTTCCTGCGCAATGGCTCGATCTGTCATGGATTCAAATTTCATAATGGTAAGTTTTCTATATATTAAAAAGATAAATCCTTATCAATGTATACTTTTATTACCAATATACAGGCACAGGAATTAATGTCAACTTTTATTACCACAAAACTAATAAAATAGACTTAATATAAAGAATACAAACCATTAAACAAGAAGCTCGATGAATCCGGAAATTAAAAAACACTCTCACAGTAAAGAATTCTATACGCAGGAAGCCTGCTATATACGCGAAATCTCCAATTCAAGCAGCGACCCTGAGCTGTCGATTGCCCAGGCCCGCGTAAAACCCGGGGTCACTACACGCTGGCACAGCCTGCATGGCATTACCGAGCGCTATTGCATCCTGCAGGGTGAAGGAATTGTTGAAGTTGCTGAGCTGGAACCTCAAAGGGTTAGCCGAGGAGATATTGTGATTATTCCTGCATCCTGTCGCCAACGTATCCACAACGCTGGTGAGAGCGATCTGATATTTCTGGCAATATGCTCACCTCGCTTCACCGGCGCTGCCTACCAGCAACTGGAAGAATAAGCTGTCATCCCTGGCATGCTCACTGAGAATGGCTTTATTGGGCCATAGCTCTGGGTACAGTGACCTCATGATCCCCCTCAATGACGACATTCTTTGGCAGGGTATTTTTAACGTTTAAGGCAGCCTGCTCCTGCTGGATGGTCAATATCCCTGCCTGTCCCAGCTTTATCCGCTCAAGATCATTTCGTGTAAGGCCAATATCACGTAACTGACGTCTATCCATCGCGCAAAGCTGCCTATAAGCCTGACGAGTACGACGGTAATCGGCAAAACGCTTTGGCAAATTGATTACAAAGCTAAAAAGCTTAGTTACGAAAGAAGTAAATGCCCTGCTGCGTAAACAATGCGCCTTAGTATGAAAATTCCTGATCTGAGACAGAGGAATAGCTGATTTGTGATGTATGTGAACAATATTCTTATCGGGCTTCACTATAGTTCTCCTTAATTAAGATAACTTGCGGATTCAGAATATAGCCCTTAATATAAAAGCCAACAAACGAGCATTACTTAATTAATGTTAAGAATTTCTAATGTATAAACGATTACCCCCGTTGAATTCACTGCGAGCTTTTGAATGTGCTGCTCGCCACCAGAGCATCAGACTTGCGGCCAGCGAACTGAATGTTACCCCAGCCGCAATAAGCCAGCAGATCAAGTTACTGGAACAGGTACTGGACGTTCAGCTATTTATAAGACAAAACCGGCAAATAGAACTCACTGAAGAGGGTCGGTTACTCAAACCATTGCTGGGTGAAGCCTTCGAACAGATACACCAGGCTCTACAAACTCTACACACACATCGGCAGGGACATCCTTTAACCATTACCGCTCCACACACATTCCTGGCTAAGTGGCTCATTCCAAGGCTGGATGACTTTTATCAACAGCACCCTCAGATAAGCGTCAGAATTGACGCTTCGACGCGGCTGGTAGATTTTGACAGCGAAGATATAGACATAGGCATTCGCTTCAGCATGCAACAGGACCCTGATCTGGTGTCAACTCATTTGATGACATTACAGGTGATTCCAGTCTGTAGCCCTGAATATATGCAAAAACAACAAAAATTGAACACGCCAGCGGATTTGCACAACCAGACATTGCTTCACTACGACAATAAAACCGACGAACCCACCTGGCCCGACTGGAATATGTGGTTGGCCTCGATGGGCTACCGGGATATGAATACAAAATCTGGAATTTATTTCGCTCAGGCAGACATGGCGATTCAGGCAGCCATCGAAGGACAGGGCATTGCATTGGTGCCCACAATTTTTACAGAAAAGGATATTCACACCGGGCGTCTGGTACAGCCTTTCTCGATGTCCATGCCTATCGATTTTTCATACTATTTGGTCACCACGCCAAAGCGGGCAAATCTACCGAGAGTAATCGCATTTAAAAAATGGGTATTACAGCAGCTGCCTGAGTCTAAATAGCTGCCTAACAATCATACAGACCTGGCGTATGCCAGAATCTTTCTGGTTTAAAAAATATCACACAGAGGTAATCTTATGCCCAACGTAGATATTAAAATCACCAATAAAGATGCAAACAGAGAACAAAAAGCTAAACTGATTAAAGAAGTTACAATGTTATTGAGCCTGGAATCCGTGGCTGGACGAGTCAACGTATGCGCTTGAGCTTGTGTAGATCAAGGGGTGACGACGTGCAATAGCAAGCAATTATACGCTGGAGAAGAGGTCTGTGAGTTAGAATTAACGGACATAGCGCAAAGCAAGATAACAAAGAAAGGGTTAATGGTGTAAAAATCACTTCCGAATCAAATTAACCCAAGTTACACTGATAAGAGTCTGTCAACTTAGCGATAGTTACAGATCTTTTTAATAATATGGATATACGAGGTTCATTGATCGAACAATGAAAAGTAGCGAATTAGTCTGGCAGGATGCTCAGCATCAGGACCTGCTGGCTTTGGTGGCATCTCTAAAAGAGTCACCAGAAACCGGTGTCGAGATTCTAGACCAGTTAACCACCTATTTTGCTTACCACTTTTCTCTGGAAGAGCGGTATATGAGAGCTACTAACTTTCCAGATGCGAAAGCACATATTCGTGCACACAGGAACTTTGAAGACAAGATCAATATTATGAAGCAAAGCCCTCATATTATCGAATTCGGCTTAAGGAGTGATGATTTTCGTCTTGAAATTTGCAGTTTTTTAAATGACTGGCTGGTAGAGCATATTTTCGGTCTGGATAAACAGCTGGAGCAGCATATCCTGAAATCCCATATCAAATAATTCGACGATACCCGCTGCAGCCTTCGGAAAAGTGGCAAAGAATAAAGACCTTACTCTTATTTGTGCATTCAAGCACATTTTTATCTCATCAAGTTATTACAATCTCACTACCTATTAATCCAGTTTTTAGAAAACACCATGACTGAAGATAACGTAGTATTACTAAACAATGGAGATGATGACGATAGCACCATCTTTCAAAGCACCCAGGATAGAGAAAAGTTGCTCAAGCAAATTCTCGGCGATGAGGACGATACCATCGTCGATACCACAAACTAACCTAGTATGATCCATTCAAGAAATGACCCTACTGGCAACAGGTTTTCGGTTAAAAAAACAGGTTAAAAATGCTGGCCTGATTTTGCAGACTCAGGCCAGCAGCTCATCAAATCAGTTAATTTCCACCTGGATTTTTTTGGTTTTTTCTACTGCAGTCTTTGGCAGATGTAAATAAAGCATCCCCTCCCTGCTTTCAGCTTTTATCTCTGTATCATTTACATTTTCTGGCAAAGTAAAACTGCGTGAGAACTTGCCATAAAATCTCTCGATACGATGTTCTTTTTCGTCACGGGTTTCAGATTTACGTTCTCCGCTAAGTGTCACAACACCCTGATTAACATCGATACTGATATCTTCCTTTTTAACTCCTGGAAGTTCTGCCTTGATTAAAAACTCCTTATCGTCTTCAGTAATATCTACCGAAGGGCTCCAGTCAGCACTCAGCACGCCTTCCTGTGAAGGCTGTCTGGCCAGAGCGCGTTGATAAGATTTGAAAAAATCATCCATTTCATTAAATGGGTTCCAACGTATCATGTTCATCGCTTTTCTCCTCATTTAGTTAATAGAGATGTTTCTCCTCAATCATAATATGGGGATTAATAAGTACAAATAAATGCCCTTAATGCCGTAAAAACCTGTATCTTGATTCTGATCAATGTAGCGAGAAAAGCTGCTTAAATAGCCTTGAAACACGTTAATCAGACACTAGATACAATAGTTAGGGTTTAATATTTTTTAATCCCAATTAAGTAGCAGCATCGGTCATGTTAAATCTCTACGAGACAGACTTTGAATAAAAAATCATTCATCATTATTGTACAGTTACTGGCCATTTTATTCCTGAGTTGGTTGTTATGGCGCCCGGCTGATAACAATACAGTGAATAAGATGACTCAGGCTTCCAGCGCAGGCCATATTGCTGAAGATGAATACAGGCGAGTTATCAATCGTCTGGACATGCTGGAAACTGAGCTTGCTCAACTCACAACAGAGCGCCTGCAATTTGAAGAAAGAATCGCCCAACTGGAAAGCTTGAACAGCCCCACCACTACACAGGAAACACATATAACGAAAACGTCTGCTACAGATATAAAACCCGAACAGATCGAGTCTGACACTATTGATCTACCCGTCCAGCAAAAATTAATCAATCAGGGGCTGGCTGTTGAAACGGTTAATATGCTACAGAAATATATAGATGATAAACGCCTGCAAAGGCTTAACCTGAGAGATCAGGCAATTCGAGAAGGGTGGCAGGATAGCGACGAATACGTCGAAAAAATGCATGCTCTGGGTGATGCAGCATATGGACTTAAACAGGAGTTTGGTGAAGAGGTTTACGATCAATACCTGTACGCTTCAGGTCGACCAAACAGAGTTATTGTGCGAGAGGTTATCAACGGATCTGTTGCACAGAGTGCCGGGCTACAGCCTGGAGATATTATTACCCGCTATGCCGATGAAGCAATCTATAGCATGAATGATTTACGTCAGGCCACCACCGAGGGGACCTCTGGAGAGACCATTCTGCTTGAGTTTATACGTGATAAGCAACCCTATTCTGTTACTATAGTTCGAGGACCACTGGGCATCTCGATGGACTTTGCTCGCATAGCGCCCTAGCAGCTAATTTTCCTTCTTCATAAAATCAGGCGTCGTCGTTAGCTCGGCAGTTGCACGGCCTATATAATAGCCCTGCGATAGTGTAATCCTTGAAGATCTAACCACCTGAAAAACCTGTTCACTTGAGACACGCTGTAGTTTGTAGGCTCATCATTCTCAGACGCAGCCCCATATGTGCTTGTAGCCTAATTCCTATACAGTATTGATGAAATGGAAGCTACGCTTAAATGAAAAGATACTCATCACTTCTGACGATCACCATGGCTATACCAGAGCCGGCTCGGTGAACTGCTATCCGCACGTTCAACCCACAAAATATGCAAACCACCCTTATCATCAAGGGCTACAGAGGCATGCGTCTGCTCACCCGCCCCTGATGCTGGAAGCGGTAAAAAGTCGGTAGCCCATTCACTATCTTCGTTATAGAAGCTTAGCCAGATATCGGAATCTCCCAGTCTAAAGTCGTCCCAGGCCACAACAAAATCGCCAGCTTCATTACCAGTTACGGATGGATTGTAATGCGCAAGTTGATCGCCCTGCTTGCTATGCACTTTTTCATTTGGACCAAAGTCAACGCCACCGTCAGAACCTAATGCGGCGTAAATGCCATATCCTTTGCCACCTGTACGCTTATCCATCCAGGCCGCAAGTACTTCACCATCGCCAAAACCGGTAATAGATACTCGGGTTACGCCATTACCTTTATCGTATTCATTGCGGTTTGAATAAAATTCGTTGAGATAGGCTGGCTGTGAGAAATTGATATCAACCAGGTCTGATACACTGTACATCAAACGGGTATGACCGGCCCGTCGATCTTCCCAGGCTATGCAAACAACTGATTCATTGGTCGTAATACTGGGCATCAGCATAGGTGTATCCACTAGATCTGGCTCTATCTGATAAGTGGCCGTCCGCGTTAATGCACCTTGATTAACCACCTCTAGACGAGCTACTTTCAAGGCATATCGATGTTGCTGCTTTTCACGCCATACTGCCATCATATCATCACCAAAAGCAGCGATAGCGGGATGAGCAGCCTCATGGTCTGACAACAACAGCGCATCACTTACGCCCTGACGGCTTAACAGGCGCACATACACTGCACCATCCTGCTCATAAACCACCCCAAAACGCCCACCTGATACAGGCGCTATTGCGGGTTCATAAGCCTCCTGTCCATCACTAATCCGAATCGCCTGCCCAAAATGATCCTGTGAAAAGGATTTTTGAGCCAGATATATCTGTGGATCACCGCTCGAATTATCTTCCCATGCCACAGCCAGCTGATCACCAGAGACAGCAATATGCTTACGTCCGGCACCTTCCAGATGATGGAAAACACCTGACTTAGGCGCAGCCGTTAACGCAATTTTTGGCGAGAACGACCACCCCGCTGCCTGACAGACAGACGCTATCAGAAATAGCGTAAAAGCCGCCAAATATTTCATTATCGAACCGCCAGATATTCTTTCAGCGTAGTCTTCTGGTAATGCCCCTCAGCAACAAAGGCATTAAAATCAGACATTTGTTTGATCGTCTGGAAGCCTGCCTTTTTAAATAATGGCTTTTGATCTGCTGAAAAATAGATGAAAGTGGGCGTGCCCTGTATCCGGTTACGCGCTGTAAACTGCATCTCAGTGGTTCTCTCACCGTTAGGTAATCGAATACGCGCATCGCTTTCAGTGTCTACATACGCTAGGACAAAGTTCTTCCGGAACTGCCTGTTCAGGCTGGCATCGCTAAAGACTTCCTTATGCATCTTGCGGCAGGTACTACATCCATAGCGACCAAAATAGAGAAACATAGGTTTTTTAGTTTCGCTGGAAAGCTTCATTGCCTCAGTTAGATTGTAAAATTGATAACCATCAGGTGGCGCAGAAATAGCGGCAGGCTGGTAAGCTAATCCCAATAACAGCAGTAGATATAGACAGTAAGGGGGAATTTTCCTGGTATTCATTTTCAAGGCTGCCATGTTTTTATAATTTTCAAAATCTACGTCAGCCCTGTGAACAGGTCAAGCAGCATCGCTACAAACCAGCAATAAAAGCCATTGACAGTCTTTTCGATTGAAGCGACTATTCACCTATGAATCAAATCAACTCAAACCTTGTCGTCCTCCGCCCACGTAAGATGCGCCTTACATGGTTTACGAGCTTGCGGCTGGGTATATTTTGAGTTTCATAAATTCAATATCAGGCCGCTCTCGATGAGCGGTTTTTTTTTGCCTAAGGAAAAAATATGCAAATTTTAAGCGCCTATTTGACTGTAATTATTATCTGGAGCACCACCCCGTTGGCTATTCAATGGAGTGGAAACGAGGTTGGTTTCGCTTTTGGTGTAGCCTCTCGCATGCTGATAGGGCTCATCGCCCTGCTGATCATCAGCCGACTCTGGCGCATACCTTTACCCTGGAACAGGCACAGTCGCCTGGTGTATCTGGCTGGCGGTATTCCACTGTTTCTCGCCATGTCACTGGTTTACTGGGCAGCTCAATATATCCCTTCAGGGTGGATAGCAGTGATCTTTGGCCTGACTCCTTTTATCACCAGCCTGTTCGCCCGTATAATACTGGGCGACAAATCTTTCACCCTGGCAAAAACCAGCGGGATGTTACTCGGATTATTCGGTCTGATGATTGTTTTTATTGAAAGTATCGATATCAGGCAACAGGCCTGGCTGGGAGTTGCCGGAATTTGTCTTTCTGCTATAGCGCATTCATTGAGCTCGGTACTGATTAAAAAGTTGAATCCGGTTATTCACCCGGTTTCCATTACTACGGGCAGTTTACTGGTGGCAACACCACTATTCGTAGCCAGTGCAATGTATACAGGCTTGCCTGAGCATATTCCGATGCAATCTATGCTAGCCATTATTTACCTGGCAATAATGGGATCTGCACTTGGTTTTCCTCTGTATTTTTACTGTCTGAAGCAATTGCATGCGCAGCGAGTAGCGCTTATCACCCTGATTACTCCAGTAATGGCGCTGATACTGGGCAGTGGATTAAACAATGAGATTACCAGTCCTCGTATCTGGTATGGCACAATGTGCATTGTGATGGGATTAGCCATTTATGAGTATGGGCAGTATTTACCCCTGAAAAAGCACTGGTTGCGCTGGCTTCGTTATCCACTATAAATAATGGATACAATGCATAATCAGGCAAAATGCTAAAATGATTTGTGAATGTGCAATTTCTGATATCTGCAAAAATTGCACATTCAGGCATTAAACTCTGCTTAATATGCTAACAATAAAGGAAGGATAATGGCGTCAGCAGCTAAAAAAAGGGCAGTTTCATTCAGTAACACCCTCCCCTCTTTGCTAAAAGTGCTATTGCTATTACTTGCTCTGACTCATTCAGTCATGGCTCAAACTGTAACATTTAACCAGCTTGAGCTTGACTGGATAGCAAAACACCCTCAGATCTCGGTAGGCCTGGATGGCAGATGGCCTCCGATAGATTTTGTTAATGCAGATGGGCAACCTCAGGGAATCAGTAGCGACATTATTCAACTGATAGCATCACATACCGGGATTAATTTCGCCCCCCAGTCAGGCGAAGGCTGGCATGACATGTTGAACAAGGCCCAGGCATATGAAATCGATATCGTGGCAACCCTGGCCAAAAATAGTGAGCGCGAAAAATACTGGAACTTCAGCCTGCCCTATTTTAAATACCCCTATGTGATAACCACACGTAAAGATGAAAACTCACTAAACACTCTAGAATCACTGGATGGAAAAACCGTAGCCATAGAAAAAGGCTATTTTCTGCACCAGGAACTCATCAACAATCATCCTCATATAAACCTTCTGGTAGTAGACACTTCGACTCAGGCTTTACAGGCCGTGTCACGCCAACAGGCAGATGCCTATGTGGGCAATCAGACGGTCATATTTTACCTGATTGAACAGCACCGTCTGACTAACCTGAAGGTTGCTGCCGATGCGGGGTATCCCGGCGGCAAGATCCATTTCGGAGTGCGTAAGGACTGGCCTGAGCTGGTATCGATTATTAATAAGGTTCTGGCAAACACAGCCGCAATTACACAAATAGAGCGTAAGTGGCTCGGTATCAATCAACTTAACCAGAACATTCCTTCCGCTATAAAATTTACCCCAGAAGAAGAAAAATGGCTGGAGCAAAATAAAAGACTGTCAATAGGCGTGATGCAAAACTGGCCACCGATTAGTGAGGTTACTGCCACAGGACAATTGCAGGGTATAGATATTGATATCGTTAAACAACTTAACCAACGTCTGAACAACCGAATCCATATAGAAGCTGGCCCCTGGGACAACATATATCAGGATATTAAAAATAAAAAACTGGACCTCATTATGGGGATTACGCCTCAACAATATCGCAGCCCGTTCATGGAGTTCTCAAACCCATACCTGAGTGTGCCGCATGTCATTGTCGCACGTCATGATATCAACGAATTCTACGCTGACGAAAAAAGTCTGGCAGGCAAGGTAATCGCTTTGGAAAAAGATTTTGTTAATGTCAGCTATTTCAGACAAAACTACCCTGATGTCAAAATTCAGACCTATGAAAATACCCTGGCAGCACTAGAGGCCGTATCAAGAGGTGATGCTGATGCCTATGCAGGCAGCCGCGTTGTCGTGCTTTACCTGATTGAAAAGCAGTTGCTAAGCAATCTAAAAATTCAAGGCCGATTGTCCAAGCCCCCCACTGAACTGGCCATTGGAACTCGCAAGGACTACCCCATACTGGCATCGATCATTCAAAAACTTCTGGACGATATCTATCCATCAGGCGTGCGTCAGATCGTTAATAAATGGATACCCCTGAATACACCTGCTGATATTGAATACAAGTTGAACCTGTCAACCGCAGAACAACAGTGGCTTGATCAACAATCAGGTCTTAGCGTCGGTATTATGGATAACTGGCCGCCATTTAATTTCGTTAATGCAAGCGCTGAGCCTGCAGGAATTGGTGTCGATATTATTCATGAACTCAACCTCAGACTGGACAATAAAATATCGATAGTTCCCGGTAAGTGGAAACAGATATACAGCCAGGTTGAAAACAAAAAACTCGACCTGATTATGGATATTACGCCCAAGCCCTCACGTGAACCTTTTTTTAATTTTACTGAACCCTATCTGGACATACCTCACGTCATCATTGCTAAACGAAAAAATAATATTTATCGATCAGAGGATGATCTAGGCCAAAAAACTCTCGCATTAGAAGAAGGTTTTGGCAACGTCAAATATTTCCAGCAAAAATACCCTGATGTTCAAATCAAGCTTTACCCTGATACAGAACAGGCACTGGAAGCTGTGTCTCGTGATGAAGCAGATGCCTATGCCGGTAACCGAGTAGTGGCACTGTATCTAATCGATAAACTGGCCCTGTCCAACCTTAAGGTTCATGGCAAGCTGAATAAACCAGGCTCCATTCTGGCCATAGCTACACGTAAAGATTACCTGATTTTACGAAATATCCTGCAAAAAGCGCTGGATAGTATGGGTGAAGACAAGATACGAGAAATAAAAAACCACTGGTTGGGACAGGGGTTAATTGATGCTGATGCCATACCCATATTAAAACTAACCAATGAACAGCAGCTCTGGTTACAAAAGCACCCCGTAATCAGGCCCGGTGTCGATGCCAAATGGAAACCACTGGAATATATTGATGATCAGGGCATTTATCAGGGCCTGTCATCTGATTTTATAAAACACTTCGCCCAGCAATTAGGGGTCAAACTGGAAGCACCCGCAGAAATCCCCTGGTCAGGGGTCTTGCAGGGTTTACGCGAAAAAAATATTGATATTTCTCCTCTATTAATAAAAACGGCAGAGCGCAGTGAGTATCTTAACTTCACAAAGCCTTACCTCAGTTTCCCGGTGGTGATATTTAACCAACGCGGAACCACTCTACTGGGAGGCCTGAGTGATCTTGCACAGAAAAAAGTAGGTGTGGTCGAGGGCTACGCGATTGCCGAATTAATCCAGCAAGATCATCCTGAGATTCAACAGGTTAAATTTAAGGATACTATTGAAGGTTTACAGGCACTGGCAACCGGTAACATAGATGCCTATATAGATGTGCTGTCAGTGGGTGCTTACCTGATAGCCTCAAATGGAATGTCTAATCTTCAGGTGGCAGCCTCTACGCCCTATAAGCATGATTTTTCTATAGGAGTACGCAAGGACTGGCCTGAACTGGTGACTATACTCAACCAGGCGATAGATAATTTACCTATTGCTACAAAAAATCAACTTTTAAAGAAATGGCTGGTCGTCAAGTATCAGAAAGAAATTGATTACACCCTGCTTTCCTGGGTGATTATGGTCGCATTGTTGATATTCACGATTCTGTCGCTAAGAGCACGCGAAATGGCGCGTATAAACGCCCAGCTCACCGAAGGTCGTGAACGACTGGCTCTGACGCTGGAGTCTGCTGAGCTAGGCACATTTGAATTAAGATTCCACAAACACTCAAACACCCAGTTCAATTACGATGAAGCTTTCGCGGCACATCACAATATTGAACAGCAACTGGAATTTAAAGACACTAGCGAATTCTTTAAAACCATCTCCCCTGAACACACTCAGATGGTTCGCGACAGACTAACACAATATGTAAAAGGAGAAATAGACCAATTCAAGGTGGAGTATCAAATCGCAGGCAATCAGCACTGGATATCCACTCAGGGACGAATTTTTGAGCGTGATAATAGAGGCTGGGCACACAGGATAATAGGTATTAGTCAGGATATAAACGAACGCAAGCAAGCCCAGATAGCCATGGAAAGATCCAGTCAGTTCAAAAGCCAGTTTCTGGCTAACATGAGTCATGAAATCAGAACACCAATGAATGCTATTGTGGGCCTGGGACATCTACTACTCAGAAGTGGCTTGAATAAAAAACAGTCCGAATACCTGACTAATCTGCAAAAATCAGCCAAAATGTTGTTGGGGCTAATAGATGACATTCTCGATTTTTCAAAGATTGAAGCCGGTCACCTTAGTATCGAACATATAACATTCAATCTTGAAGAATTGCTGATCGATCTTTCTGAAATGACCGCCTTACGCATGACTCAGGATAATGTGGAATTTATCATCGATATAGGTCCCAAAGTGCCTAAAAATCTGATTGGTGACTCCTTCCGGCTTAATCAGGTACTGACTAATCTGGTATCCAATGCGATTAAATTTACTGAGGCTGGAGATATTGTACTGAAGGTTAGCCTGGAGAATCACAGGCAGCACCAGGTATCGCTATTGTTTTCAGTCAGTGACACAGGTATAGGTATAGATAAAAATAACCTCGCCACCTTATTTGATCCCTTCATTCAGGAGGATGGTTCTACTACCCGCAAGTATGGCGGCACAGGTCTTGGCTTATCAATCAGCAAACAGCTCACTCAGCTAATGGGTGGGCAGCTACAAGCCGAAAGTGAAAAAGGCAAAGGCAGTCGGTTCTTCTTCAGTCTGCCATTCAAACTCGCCGCACATGATGGTAATAAACGCTTACTCTCCCCACCAAGCACCGATCTACGAGGCATGAGTGTACTCATCGCAGATGACAACCCAACGTCTTTACAGATTCTTACCGATACCCTGGGGTCACTTAACTTCAAGGTCAGCAGTGTTAATTCAGGCGATCAGGCAATTCAGATGTTGAAGCAAACTTCCCACAAGTTTGATCTGCTACTGATAGACTGGCGAATGCCTGACAAGGATGGCATAGACACAGCAAATGAAATAAAGCAAAGCCTCAGTATTGAAAAAATGCCACTCATTATTCTAATGACGGCTTATGGTAAAGATCTCATTGAAATAGATAGCGACAAATTTTTTCTCGATGGAATATTAATTAAACCAATCACGCCTTCTTCGCTATTTAATGCCATTATTCAGGCGCAAAAAAATACCGCAGAACATCGAGTTTCCATCAAATCTGATGAGGTATCTCCAAAGGAGATTACAGGTTTGGTCGGCGAGGTTATTCTGGCCGAAGATAACCTTATAAACCAGCAGGTAGCGCTGGAAATTCTACAGCAGATGGGCGTCGATGTTTTTGTATGTTCAAATGGTATCGAGGTACTTGATTTACTGAAAACTACTACACCAGACCTGATTCTTATGGATATACAGATGCCAGAGATGGATGGCTACGAAACCACAAAAAGGATCAGAAGCAATAAGCAGTTCGATGATATCCCCATCCTTGCCATAACCGCCAATGCAATGAAAGAAGATATTCAGAAATCCATAGATGCCGGTATGCAGGGACATATCAGTAAACCCGTAGATCCGGAAATTCTGTATCAAACATTGTCTCAATACCTGGATTTCACAGATAGCCATAAGCTTCTCGCTCAAGCGACAGAGGAACAACCTCAGCCAGCATCAGCCGAACAGAGCTGGCCTGATTCCATAGCTGGATTAAATATCAAGCGGGGCATCCAGCAGGTAGGAGGTAATGAGCAACTTTACCAAAAGCTGTTAAAAGATTTTTTGCATAATCACGAGCATCTGGGGCAGGACCTGGAAAAATATATTCAGCAAAATGATCAGCAACAGGCCACTCGCTCAGCTCATACCCTGAAAGGTGTTACTGGAAACATTGGCGCAGAAAGACTGTATCAGGCATCCAGCGAAATTGATCAAAAGCTTAAGAAGGGAGAACCGATAGAAAGCACGCTTCTGAATGAATTTTCCAGCGCCTTTAATGAGTTAAGCAAAGGTATACATCAACTACAATCAAGGCCGAATAATGAAGCGAATACTAGCGCAACAGCAGACCGTGAAGTCGAGCTGAAGAAACTACTGCAAAGTCTACACAACAATGATGCTAACTCAGGCCGGTTACTGAAAGAGCTAAGCTCTGAACTGATACCACTTATTGGCGCAGAGACTATGCAACGTATAACCCAACTGGTAGCAGATTTCGAATTCGAACAGGCGACAGCAATTCTCGCCCAAAACTTGCAAGGGAAGCATAATGAACACTGAAAACAGCCTCCATACACGTATTCTTGTCATTGACGATGAACCATTCTTTCTAGCATTATTAAGCGACGCTTTGACTCCGCACTTTCAGGTTTCACTCGCTAAAAATGGGGAATCGGGAATAAAACTGGCCCAGGGGGAAAACCGTCCTGATCTTATCCTGTTAGATATTTTAATGCCCAATATGGACGGCTATGAAACCTGTCGCAGGCTTAAGCAGAATCATCTCACTAGCGAAATCCCTGTCATTTTCCTAACCGCAAAGCAGGAAATAGAGGATGAACTCAAGGGCTTTCAACTGGGAGCAATGGACTATATTACCAAGCCCATCAGTATCCCCCTGTTACTCACCAGAGTGAGAACTCAACTGACTGCAGCTGAGCATCGTCTGGCGCTGGAACAACTTGTTCAGGAGCGTACTGATGAACTTGAAAGAACCAAGGATGCTATTGTTTACAGCATGGGAGAAATGGCTGAAATGCGCGATAAGGAAACCGGTAATCACCTGTTGCGCACTAGCGAATATGTTTATGCACTTGCAAAAAAAATGGCCACCCTGCCACGTTATCACTCTACCCTGAGCCCTCGTATGATAAAAGCCTATGCACGTGCAGCACCGTTGCACGATGTTGGCAAAATAGCCGTGCCTGATAGTATTTTGCAAAAACCCGCCAAACTCGATCAGGAAGAATGGGAGGTAATGAAAATGCACCCTGTGTATGGCAAACAAATCATTGAGAGTGCGGAGAAAAAAATTGGCACGACACTATTCATACAGGTGGCCAAGGACATCGCCTACTGTCACCACGAAAAATGGGATGGAAGCGGTTATCCACAGGGCCTGGAAAAAGAACAGACCCCGCTCTCTGCCAGATTGATGGCACTGGCCGATGTATATGATGCATTATCCACGGAACGCCCTTATAAAAAGATTTTCAGCCATGAAAAGGCAACAGATATCATCATGAAACAACGAGGTATACATTTTGACCCTCTGGTGACAGACTGTTTTGAACAGCTCAATGAGGATTTCCAGTTGATTTCACACAGAAACAATCGTCATATGTACAAAAATAAACCCAATTAGCACTAAAGATAAGAAGCCATTAATCGATATCATGAATTGTATAGTGATCAATAATGTAATTAATTATCAGAGCATAAATATCTATCCTGGCTTATTATCTTTACAAAAGGAGAAGTAAAAAATGATACCCAACTCAAACCAGAAACCCAGAATATTAATCGTTGATGATGAAAGCTTTTATACTGAAGTACTGGAAAACCTACTGGGTCAGGAATATCAGATAGATATCGTACATAATGGTGAAGACGCACTAAAGCAGGCTGCTAGCGATCCTGCCCCCGATTTAATCCTGCTGGATATCATGATGCAGGACCTCGATGGTTATGAAGTCTGTAAATTGCTCAAGAAAAACCCTCAAACACAAAATATTCCAGTGATTTTTCTGACTGTACGTAGCGATGTTGATGATGAAGTACTCGGTTTTAATCTTGGCGCGGTTGACTATATAACCAAACCCATGAGTCCTCCTATCGTTCGTGCTCGCGTTCGTACTCATATTGAAATTCAGCAGTTACGCAAAAAACTTGAAAAGTTGATAACCGACTCTCCATAAGCGGACTACTCCTATTGGGAATATTGACGATAGTCATATCACATGGACATAATCCAGCTTCAGAATTTAATTTATTTTTGTTAACTTTTCATGGAGAAGACTATGTCTTTAAATCATCGTTTTTTAACTACCCTGGCCGCAATCGCCCTGCTATCGGTTTCGGCTGTACAGGCTGAGCAAGCCAATCAGGGTGAATTAAAAAAACAGGCCATTAACCTGATTAAGCAATTCGGAGGCACTTTAAAGCCCGAACTTAAAAAAGCCCTGCAAAGCGGCGGTCCTGCCCATGCCATTGGAATATGCTCAGAGAAAGCCCCGGCAATCGCTAAAAACCTGCGCGATTCCAGCGGCTGGTACATCAAACGTGTTAGCCTTAAAGCCCGTAACAGCAGCTCTGCTATCCCCGATAGCTGGGAGCAAAAGGTATTAAAGCAGTTTGACGAACGTCAGGCCAAAGGCGAGTCAGCCAAAAATATGGCTTACTCAGAGGTTGTCGATGGTAAGTACCGTTTTATGAAAGCACAGGGAGTAGGAAAACTATGCCTTAACTGTCATGGCGCCAAAGTAACACCAGAAGTAGAAGTGGTATTGAAGCAAAAATACCCAGACGATATGGCTCGTGGATATAGCCTTGGACAGATTCGCGGAGCTTTCAGCCTCGCCAAAGACCTGTAAACCTTCAGTACGAGCCCTGCGCCTGAAACCCTTCTGGCGCAGGGTTTCATACCCTGACGATCTCACTTCTCAGCAATCACCACCGACCACCAGGGCCCTGCCGATTTACCCAGCAGAGCAGCCCAGTACCAGGACGATACATCACTCCAGCTATTGCCAGCAGTATCATAGATGCGTTCATACACAAGCAATGAATCCTCTCCCCTGCTTGCCTGAAACTGGCTCCAGTTAGCCTCACCAGAACGCGTTGCCAGTGGCATGGGGGTAATAGAAAAACCCACCCCGCGCAGACAGTCACTGGCAGGATGCAATTTACGCGTAGGACTAAATACCCAGCGCAGGATATATTCACGCCGACCATCGCTAAAGCGCTGAATACGACCGGGAAAATCGCGCACAAAAAGGCGCTCCTTTTCACTCAGTGGCAATGACTTGAGCAATTGACCATCCAGCTGTGTTGGCCAGCCAGGAAAAACATGGTCACTCGAATCAACCGTCGCGCTGCCAGTGAACAAGGGCAACACTGCTGCAGCGATACAAAGTAATAAATAGAGACTCAGGCGGGACATGGCACATACCTCGGAGCAAGCCTGTCGGCCAGCCACAGGATAGCTATTGCGGCTGCGATAAAAGTAACCATACCCACCCCATCATGTGCCCAGGCAGGCATAGGAATCAGACCTGACTCAATATAAAACAGTGCCGTGGCGCGCAAGATATTGGCCGCGATAATAATACCCAGTGTCATCAAGCTAAGTGCAAGCAGCCTGGCCAGGCGCATTCGGTATACACAGGCCAGGGTAAGGCACAGATAAAACCCAAACCACATCATCTTTATGCCGCTACAGGGCGCATCGATTGATACCGAGCCTCCATCCCAGTTGAGTAGCGTTCCTGTATGCGTCACCGCCAGTCCATTCAATTGCAGTAAATGTGCCGCCACATCGCCCACCAGCCAGCGCAGTGGATAACCTAAAAAAAACTGCAGGGATGCCATCAGCGGTAAAGACAGTAGCAACAAACCCCACAGCGCAGGCGTTAACCCCCTGCCCAGAAAATAGTGTGAACATAAAACCCCTAGCAGGGTAATTGCGATAGCTGCACGCAAGATGGGTGG
>JBNKPX010000062.1:0-20017 GCA_050295575.1 Gammaproteobacteria bacterium
GCTCATCAAGCAATCGGCCCACCGAGTATTTAAGCCCAGCAACACCACGACTTAACACGGTCAGCTTGTGGTTACCGGACCAGGTCAACAGTGAACCTTCACCAGCAATATTAACTTCTTTCGGATATTCAGGCACCGTTAAAACACTATCGTAGAAAGAGGCATGCACAAAGCGATTAACCGAGGTCAGTCCCTTGTCGATTTTCACATACAGGTATCGGTTTTCAGGAACATCGACCTTGAAACTATGCAGTTTGGAATAATTCTTTTCATTGGGAATGACAACATAGTTGAGTTTCTTACTCAGTTTCAATGCTCTCGCTTTTACTTCTCTCGGACTTCTCCAGTGGTGTTTATTCGATCCAGGCTGTTTTTCCGGTAGCAGATAAATGGACATTTTTTCGGCCAGTTCCTTATCCGAAATATCATCGGTAAACTCCAGCATCACCACCTGCTCAGGTTCATTCTGCTCGTTTCTAACGATCTGTATACTCGAACTCGCCTTGAGAAAACTATACACATCAGGAATCAACACCTTGCTATCTACCGCTTCTTTAGATGCCTCACCACCGAGCAAGCTGCGCACACCTTTTGCAAGGCTTAGCTGCATATAGTTAGGCTGCTCGGGTAATGAGATTGCCTCAGACTGAATATAGGCTTCTCGGTAATTCTTATCGTAGGTCACAGAAAAATCATAAGTCTTTGGCTGCGTGGTGATATTTTCACCCGATGGCCGCATCGTCATGCTCAGGGCTTTTTCGAAAGGTGCTTTATCTACAGGATGTGAAAGCTGGATCGTGGCAACGATACGTCGTACCGATATATCCTGAGGATCCTGATAAAACTCCATCTGGCTAATTCGAGCTGTCAATTCAGGTGTTGCTATTGGATAGCTGTTTTCCGCCAGCACCGTTTCCTCAGCAAAAATAGTCGGATCATCAAAGCTAACCGTATATTCCGTACCTGCAGGCCAGTCGGTTTCGGGCACAAAACGTAGATTGTTATCATCCACCCAGCTCCAGATACCGGGCTTTGCGGGCGACAGGCTGATACCCGATTTTATATCCTTGCCTACCAGATCAATACGTGCAACTGACGGCTTGCCATCTGGGCGTGGCTGCCCCTGCTTGAGCCTGGAAAAATCGTAATTGAAACGAATAGTTAAATGATCAGGCTGTGCATCATCATAGTTGGGCGTGATCTGAATCTGATCCAGCGCTGCCCTCACCATAACCGGACCGGGCAGGGACAGGTAAAACCAATAGCTTGCCGCAGCTGCTGCAGACAGCACTAACAAGAACAGGGTTGATTTAACGTGGCTTTTGATAAAACGGCTTAACGCCTGCAGCCAGGGTGGTGCCACCCAGGAAAAGTTACCGAGAAAGAAAGCCAGTAGTCGAAAAGGAAACATTAACACGTTGCTCATAATCTGATCCCTAGATCATAGAATTTACAGAAGGCGAGATATTAGCATTATTCAATACCCTGATTCCTTATAGATTTAGCTGATTACCCCCCAGATTTCAGCCATTTAAATATTTAGAATGTTTTTATCACGGAGCACACAGAGATCACCGAGGTTGAAATATGAATCTTTATATTTCAACTGTGATTTTCGTTTTTCTCACAAAATCAATGACCTGTAACCATCGATTTTGGCGACACATCCCTGTGCTGCAGGAACCTCTTTATTAATCAGAGGCTCCTTAGCTAAGTTTGAGCTCGATTTATCCGCTTATCTAATCGCCGATATCCCGCAATAAAGGAACCACTCACGATCGCCAGACAGGCCAGTAACAGCGTGAGGCCGGCCTCATCAAAACCGCCCAGCACCAGTAACAAGGCCGAAATGACCGGAGCAGAGTATGCCAGTACGCCTAGCAACTGCAGGTTGCCGTGTTTAATCCCGTAATCCCAGGTAAAGAAAGCGAAGCCGACCGGGCCCAGGCCCAGACCAACAACACCGCCCCACTGCAAGACAGTCTCAGGCCATATTGTTGTCTCCCATAATAAATGACACAGTAGCGCCAGTATCGATGTGGCTGCGCAAAACCATCCTACCGCCTCGCTTGAGACCTGTTTGAGCAGACGACTTAATACCGAATAACCCGACCAGATAAAAGCACAGGCAAGTGCTAACAGATAACCGCTGAGATACTGCTGATTAAATCCATCACCACCCTGACCGATCAATAACCAGCAGCCAGACAGAGCTATCACTACACCAAGCAGGTGCCGTTTAAGCAAGCTCTCTCCTGGCAGCAAGCTGCCAAACACAACGATCAACAACGGCCAAAGATAAGCAATCAGACTAACACTTACCGACGGTGCTCTGCTCATAGCCAGAAAGTAACAGAAATGATAGCCGAAATAGCCCCCCACAGCTAAAAGCCAGGCCAGTTTAGGTTGCCGTAGATGACATAAACCAGAATGTCCCTGTCGCCACCAGTTAATCAGCATGAGTAAAAATGCCAGTGCAAAGGTCATCGACATCAACTGAAAGGGCGGTATCCGGCCCTCAGTCAAACGAGTGAACAGAGCTAGAGTACCCCAGAGAAAGATTGAGATAGAGCCAATCATGGTGGCTCGGAAAGTCATACTCGACATGAAAAACATCCCACTAAAGAAGCACTACAGCTTAGCGCCAGCAATACTGGGAATCTTTCTTAATAGGGCGAAACTATTTCCCGAAACGGCGGAAATAGCTGGGAGGTATAGCAAAGTGTTTACGAAAACGATCGCTAAAGGCTGCAAGGTTGCTATAACCAACAGCGTCTGCCACCTGCTGAACACTCAGACTGCCTTGCTCCAACAATTGCCAGGCTTGCTGCATGCGCTTCTCAATAAGGTACTGATGAGGAGTCATCCCCAACTGTTTACGAAAGAGTTCAGTCAGATGACGAGTACTCAGGTTGGCGATAAACGCCAGCTGGCTGTTGCTTATGTCTGTGTCGAAATGATTATCCAGATAGTTGCGCGCCACAGAGATGCGACGGTCCAATCCAGGTTTTATACCGTATTGTTCCTGCAGTAACTGAATCAGCAACAATAGCATCTGCCGCTGGGTAGTGCCGGAGTTATGTTGCAGCAGTTGCTGATGCAGGAAACGCACATATTGATTTAACGCAGGGCTTAAGTGGATAAACGCGGGTAACTGCTCAAACTCCGGGGCTAGCACATTGGGAATATCGGCCACCACAAAACAGTTCTCCTGTGAAGCTGCAAATCCATGCTCTTTTCCAGCATTGATAATGGCGGCCTGATCGATATTGACCTGACCAGCCTGCTTGCCGACTGAGATATCCAGCTGACCGCTGACTGGCAATACCAGTTGATGATAATCATGCTGATGATTGTCACTATCTACGCTATAGCTGCGCAGATCAAGAATCAGCTTGTCGAGTGGCATGTGCATATTCTCAGGTTTAGCATTCAGGGACTGTTACACTACCCTACGGCTAAACCTGCTTACAAGCTATCTCCGTTCATTGCTGTTACTGGAAATCATACTTACCACCGATTAGGCCAGGACGCCTGAGCCTAGGATGTCTGAAGCCTAAAGAAAAAGCTTCATCCTCAGTAATCTCTGCGCCTTCCAACACCTGCGTTGCACCAATCTTGTGCGCCCCACCCTAATCATCGGCAAACGACAGCCAGCAGACAATGTAAAACTAACCTTTCACGATTACTCCTCGGCCAGCATTTTGTTGCTCCTCCCAACCTCAGGCTAACGCCAAATCTCTTCCAATTGATGTTCAGCCCATCTATTGATGGTCAAACCTTTAATGGCAAAACCTCAACGCAGATCACGTTTTTCGCCGAAGATTGCTATAACAGGGCTGTTAATACCATATTAAAAGCTTTATTCATTTAATTTATATGCTATAAACTACTTTCAGAGTTCGGTGAGTGATACCAGTTACCTCACTGACATAGATCATTTTATTTTTGGATGAATTTTGCCAAGCATATGTCTCAATACTTTAAAAAGACGCTGGCCGCGTTATTTCTGGCCATTTTAATCGCCTCCCCAAGTTTTGCACGCGAGATATCCATTGAAACACTAGAATGGCCACCTAATATCAGCGAAAGCCTTCCTGGATATGGATTGAATAGCGCCCTGGTTAAAGCCGCATTCGAAGCAGCTGGCCACACGGTAAACGTTCAATTCCTTCCCTGGACACGCGCGTTAAACGATGTACTCGAAGGTCGAGCCGATGTTGTAATGGGAGCGTACTACCAACAGCAACGAGCTAAGAACTATATATATAGCGACCTTATTTACCATGTGGATGTTGGGCTAATCGCCCGTCCCGGACTAAATAAAAAGGACTATGTATCACTGCAGGAACTGGTACCTTACAAAATTGGTATCACACGGAGTTATGCCAATAGCGAGGAGTTTGATGCTGCCCGCTACCTTAAAAAAATTACAGCTGCCACAGCCGTACTAAATGTTCGCAAGCTATTCCGTGGGCGTATCGATATGACAGTTATGAGCTTTGATTCTTTTCGTTATGAAGCAGATAAAGAAGGATTTTGTCCAGATAGAGCTACTTTCGTGCAACCCCCTTTAGAGCGTCACGGACTGTATATCATGGGGTCGAAAAAGATTTCTGACGGCCAGGAAATTATTAATGATTTTAACAAGGGATTGAAAATCATCCGTGAAAACGGGACTTTTGATCGCATCATTAAGAAATACCGCAACTAAACCTTTATCAACGCCATTTTAGCTATTTAATCCTGAGGAGTACCTAATGAGTAACAAAGCAAACCGTTGGTATAGCACCATACGTATGAAGATGATTTTACTGGTAGTTATGACCTGTGTTGTGGTACTGGGGGGACTCAGTACATACAGAACGGTTGTTGAGCGCAACAAGCTCTCCAACGACCTGACCCTGCTATCCAAGATCACTGCTCAACGCCTCTCCAAGCACTTGACTGGCCCCTTGTGGGATCTGCACAAGAGCCTGGTTGAAGAGATACTGGAGTCGGAAATGCTTGAAGAAAATATTGAAGCAATCACCGTCTGGGATACAGAGACCAATCAGCTATTCACAGCTCGTCAGCGTGGCCTTAACGGCCAACCTGAGATATCTGATGGCGCAATCACTGGAGATTATATTCAGGCATCAAGTGTTATTAATACTGGTAGCAAGGATATCGGCAAACTAACCGTTTTCGTTTCTAAAAAGAGACTTAATGAAAAGCTCGCTCAATCCACAGTCCAATCACTCATTTCTCTGGTCGTGCTTATTATAATTATGGTAGGTATTTTAACTCTGGTGCTGAACCGACTGATTATCGGGCCAATCAAGACACTGGCAAACCACGCTGACGATATCAGTCATGGAGACCTGAAGCACGACATCGTATCTGATTCAAATGATGAAATTGGTCAGCTTGCTGAAGCCTTTCAACGTATGCAAATTAGCCTGCGCGCGGCATTCAAACACCTTCAAGGCTAAACGTAAACCTCTTGATAGTTTTTTATGATATTAAAAAAAAAAGAGTAAATCGATATGAGTGAAGGTAAAGAAACAATTTCGTATGCAGAATTAGTTAGCTTACTACGCACACACCTGCGTGATGGCATATCCGGTCTGATTACGGGTATTAGCGAAAAACAGCACTCCTTCCAAATCGGTTTCGAAAAGGGTGAGATTGTCTTCCTGACTTACCGTGTTTTCAAATCAGGAGCAGCTCTGGATAAGCTGCTTCTGGTTGATTCGGCAAAGATTGTCGAACACCTGGGAAGCTCACCACCCTCGCTGCAAGCAGACCTTCCTGATAGCGCAACCATAATATCGCGCCTGACGATAGGAAAAGCTGCAGCAGGTACTGGAAAACCAGCCAGTGCAAATATCAATACCCCAGCAACACCTGAGCCAACCAATAGCTCGTCATCAGTTACTAGCGAGCAGACTTCAACAGTAATAAGTGCTTCTCAGCTCGAGACTATCAAGCGTTCTGCTGTACATGCTTTCGGGCCCTTTGGCGCGATTATGTGTGATAAATATTTAACACCTTCCAACCTCGCCAGCGCCGACCTTCGCACTCTTTTATTGCGCATAGCACAAGATCTTGGTGCCAATGATGCAGATACCAAAGCGTTTGTCGGTCAAATTAGCCAATAACCTCCTAAGCCACAAATTACAGCTTCTGGTCGGGTCGCAAAGCAACTCCTGTAAAGCCAGCCACAGCTGATCAATTACATAAAAATTTTGATGCAGTCATAGCCATCAAACCTCTTCCCAGATAAGTGAAATCAATCAGAATTTTTGCGAGACCGCATAGCGATATTATCTTTTTGGAGCATGATCAGAGGCATGACTAGCCCTAACACAAGATACACCTTTCCTGTTGAAGCGCTTTGAATAATGAATAGTCGGCTGGACGATTGGTAGTATTTTTTTGCTATTAAAAAAACAGATAGCTACTCATGATAAGTTACCAAGCAGTTCAGCAATCATGAACTTCCTCTGCCGACCCAGGGAAGATTTATTGATCGAAAAACGGAAACGTCACTTATTTCAGCAATTTATCATCGGCGCTCACCTGTCGCTTTTCTTACGATTCATTTGTGCCTCAACAGAGAATTGCCAATCGGTAATTTCATCCTCGTAGTCGCTCAATTTAGCCTCCAGGTCCTTGATACGATCTATGGCCGCTATGATGATTTGTGCATCCGACTTACCAAGCTGTGAAGCTACTACTTTTAGTTTTTGAATTAGATTAATCATACTTATTATTCCGCTGCTCTGACCAGTTACCGCCGTTAACCTATCTCCCCCCCAATGAGACTGGCTACGATTTACTGGAATTCGATAATTATACAACTCATTCTACAGGTAAATATATATGAATGTAGCTTCAAGATTGAGACCGCTACCTCAAACGCATTACAACTCGCCCAACTGCGGAATCCAGATTAATAGAAACCACCAACTCCAGGTCACTGTTATTCATTCTGTAACAATAAGAAATTTTATTTGATTAACTCTTTTAGCTTGATTAGAGTTCTGGTTTTTTAAATCAGGGACACTCGCATGAACAAAAGCTATGAAAAACTGCCATCAATTACCGTAGGCCTGCACTGGATTATTGCAATCGCCATCATTGCAATGCTTGCTATGGGCATATATGTCGAAGATCTACCGCGCAGCCCTGAGAAAGGCGACCTGATTGCCATACATAAATCCATAGGCGTTATCATTCTTGTCCTGGCATTGATCCGAATCGCATGGCGTGTGATTAGCAAATACCCCGAACAGCTGGGAGAAGCGTCAAAATGGCAGGAAATTATTGCTAAACTTACCCTGTTGGTGCTGATCCTTGGAACGGTTATGCTACCTGCTTCCGGCATCGCAATGTCTATTGGCGGCGGACATGGTTTAGCTGTTTTCGGTATTGAATTAATTGCTCGCACTGGTGAAAAAATGGAAACACTTTCACAGCTCGGTCACATCATGCACGGCCTGGGTGGAAACCTGCTGATCGCTTTTGTAGTTCTACACATCGCTGGAGCTATTAAGCATGAGCACATCGATAAGGATGGCACCCTGTCTCGCATGTTAGGACGCTAAACACACACTAAAAGCTATCCGGAGATCCTCAGCCGGATAGCTTTTTTCCCTCAAGCCTATGGCTTTAGGCTAGTTACATTTTCCAGCGCATGCGTCATCGGCGTATTCAAGCCTATCCCCTGCTCAAGTGACATATCATAAGCAATCCTGTTAATCAGATACTCGGCTTCGATAAGTCGGTAAGCACTGTTTATACGATAGGACAGGCGCCATACCATCGCATGATCTCCTGTCTCCACAATCCTTACGCGCGGTGGTCGATCAATATTAATTAACGAACTATTATCGCAGGCATATTGCCAGACCTGAGTTAAAAAGCCCTCTACCCTTTCACTGCTAATCCCATAACCAATCTTAAAATCTACGTAGCAACCCAGATTATCATTCGAATCACTACTGAGAATCTCAATCTTGCAGGCACGAAAACGCGAATTAGGCAGCAGGATTTTATATTTTCTACGCAGATCTTTAAACACGGTCTGGGTCAAAGATGTGCGCATCACCACAGCAAGCAAATCAAGCTCTTTAACCTGCACCACTGACCCCGGTTCAACATCATTGTTATAAAGCAGGATTAGGCCATTGATATTGTCGGGTGCCCAGACATCCTTGGTAGAATAAACAATCAGCAGCGCAGCCCCCAATACAGAGGTAGCCTGCAACCAGCTGGTCATATCCCAGGTATTGATAATGATAAGGAACGAAATAACTGCAGCTATAGCCCAGCCGATCAGACTGATAACCTCTGACTGGTAAGTATGAGAAAGTACCTCAGCATCATCTATCTGACGCACCCGGCCATAGCGTTTACGTACATGTAACTGAAACAGATTAACCAACAGGTAGGAACAGAGTAATGTCAGTCCTGTGATAGATAAAGGTCGAGCCTTATCGGTAAAGAACACTGCCAGAAAATACAGCAGGAATAAGGTCATGTTGACGGAACGCAACATCCATACCGTACTACTATGTTTGGACTCACCTGCAGGGTAGCCAAATCGAGTGACGATATTGCTAGAAAGTATAAAGATTAACCCATTAATCGCCAGAACAAAGTAATCGAATAAGGTAAATATGGCATCTACCGTATTCAATACATTATGAGCGATCTCGCTGAAAAACTGTTCCATGCCGTATTCTTCTAAGCTGTTGGTTGAGGTATTCTAATCATCTTTAGGGATAAATGGCAGCAACTCAGATAGATACTTTGAGAACAGGATAAACTCTTTCCAGCACCTGTTTTTTTTGCCTGCAGAAAAACGATAGCGCCTTACCCCACAAATCTGCTCTTCTGCGGTAGTGGTTTACTGGCAGGTTTGCTATTCTGCCGGGTTTCAGTAAGCGACCCCATGTTTCCAGATTCAGGCCAGATATCAGTACAATATGAGCAGCAATAAACCCCACACACCCATGATGCAGCAATACCTGAGGATTAAGGCCGAGCATAAGAATATGCTGGTGTTTTACCGTATGGGTGACTTTTACGAACTATTTTTTGAGGATGCAAAAAAAGCTGCTCGTCTGCTTGATATTACATTGACTAAACGTGGTCAATCCGCTGGCGAACCAATCCCCATGGCTGGTATCCCTTACCATGCCGCTGACTCCTATCTGGCGCGCCTGGTTAAACAGGGTGAGTCGATAGCTATCTGCGAGCAGGTAGGCGACCCGGCCACCAGCAAGGGCCCAGTGGAGCGCAAGGTCATGCGCGTGGTTACCCCTGGTACCCTTACCGAAGAGGCATTGCTGGAGGATCGACAGGAGAATCTTCTGTGTAGCATCTATAAAACCAATGGCATTTGGGGACTGGCCTCTATTGAGGTTAGTACTGGCCGCTTTAGCTGTAGTGAACTGGATAGCGACAACCAACTGCAGGCTGAAATCACCCGGCTGAATCCCGCCGAACTGATTTACTGCGAAGACCAGCCCTTACCACTGGAAAACCGTCACCTGAAACAGGCACATTATCAGCCCGCCTGGTACTTTGATTACGATAGCTGTTATCGCCTGCTCAACGAGCAATTTCATACGCGCGACCTGCGCGGCTTCGGATTGCAGGATTATCCAGTCGCCATCTGCGCTGCTGGCTGCCTGCTGCAATACGTGCAGGATACTCTGCGTACAACGCTGCCTCACCTGCAATCGATCAAAACCGAGAGCATCAGCAACAGCCTGTTGATAGACTCTGCCAGCCGCCGTAATCTGGAACTTACCGAATCGCTATCCAGTCAGTCCACTTCGCACAACACGCTGTACGGGATACTCAATCATTGCGGCAGCGCGATGGGGACACGCGAACTAAAACGCTGGATGCAGCAACCGCTTAAACATCAACACACCATACGCCAGCGCCATCAGGCGGTGGATCAGATTATTCAGCATCAGTGCCAGCAACAACTGGCCGATAGCCTGAAATCAATCGCCGATATTGAACGCATCAGCAGTCGCATCGCGCTATCCTCTGCGCGTCCACGAGACCTGACCTCGCTGCTTGGCAGTCTACGTAATCTGCCTGCGATCGAAACTATCCTCGATCAACTCGACAGCCCCTTAATCGATACGTTATCTGCCGCAATTGAGCCACTGCCCGAGTTGATTGAATTACTGGATAGAGCGGTTATTGCAGAGCCGCCCATGCTCATTCGTGACGGTGGCGTTATCGCCAGCGGTTACGATGCCGAGCTGGATGAGCTACGCGGGCTGAGTGAGAATGCCGACCAATTCCTGCTAGACCTGGAACAGCGCGAGCAGCAGAAAAGCGGCATTAATAATCTCAAGGTTGCCTATAACCGGGTGCATGGCTTTTATATAGAAGTCAGCAAGCTGCATAGCGCACAGGTACCCGCTGAATATATCCGTCGTCAAACTCTCAAAGCGGTTGAACGCTATATCACACCCGAACTGAAAAGTTTTGAAGACAAGGTGCTTTCTGCAAGAGAGCGCTCACTGGCACGCGAGAAACAACTCTACGAAGAATTACTCGGCAAATTATCCACCCACTGTGCGCAGATATTATCCACCGCCAGTGCGCTGGCTCAGATAGATGTACTGTCTAGCTTTGCATTTTGTGCCGAGCAATATAACTGGTGCCAGCCAGTATTATGCGCAGACAACCTGCTGCATATTCAGGGAGGTCGACACCCGGTTGTAGAACAGGTTCAATCCGACCCCTTTATTGCAAACGACGTAAAATTTGATACCACAACACGTGTATTGATGATTACTGGCCCCAATATGGGTGGTAAGTCGACCTATATGCGACAGACCGCGCTGATCGTCATCCTGGCCTGTATGGGCTGTTATGTACCCGCCAGTAGTGCAGAAATCGGACCTATCGATCAGGTGTTCACCCGTATTGGTGCGAGCGATGATCTATCCAGCGGTCGTTCAACCTTCATGGTAGAAATGACCGAAGCTGCAAACATTCTAAACAATGCCACAGAAAACAGCCTGGTGCTAATGGATGAAATCGGTAGAGGTACCAGCACCTTTGACGGCCTGTCACTTGCCTGGGCCTGTGCACAGGCACTTTCCTGTGAAACCCGTGCTATGACCCTTTTTGCTACACATTACTTTGAACTCACCCAGCTGGCCGAAACCTATGACGCTTTGATCAACGTTCATCTGGATGCCATCGAGCATGGCGACAATATAGTTTTCATGCATCAGGTAAAACCCGGCCCAGCCAGCCAGAGCTATGGCCTGCAGGTAGCCCGCCTGGCAGGAATCCCGGAATCGGTCATTCAACAGGCGCGCCATAAGTTACAGGAACTTGAGCAACAGAATCTGATACATCCACAATTCGACCTGTTCAGTGCCCCCACTGCGGTAGCGGAAGAAGCCCCTGCACCTCAGAATCCAATACTGAATGAGTTAAGACAACTGGATATCGACAGCCTGTCTGCCCGCCAGGCACTCGACTACCTTTATCAGTTAAAAGAAAAAATATGAGGCTACCGCTAGAGCTGCATCTAAAGGCAGAGCGGGACTGCATAGCTCAGGATCTGCTGCCACAGACAGCTGAGCTATCAGCAGACATCATTCACAGCTGTTTCGACAATGGTTCTGTGTGGCTACAGAAATCGGCCAAACCTGCTCGAGTCAGAGATAGGGAAACTGTATTAACTGCAGGTCAGCAGATACATCTCTACTGCAACCAGAGCACGCTGGCCCCCTGCCCCTATGTCCCCCTACTGATTGAAGACTTTGAAACCTTCAGTATCTGGAACAAGCCCTCGGGTATGTTAAGCCAGGGCAGCAAATGGGGTGACCATTGGGCACTCTACCGCTGGATAGAGCAGCATGTCTGGCCACAGCGACAATCATTCATTACTCACCGACTGGATCGTTTTACACAGGGACTGATGATTGTGGCGCATAGTGAAGAATGCAATTCTCTCTTGCATAGAATGTTTGAGAATCGTCAGGTGGAAAAAACCTATCGCGCGATAGTAAGAGGATTGATTGAGGATAAACAGCCCTTCGATATTGCAAGCGATGTACAAGATAAAAAGGCCGTCACCAACATCCGCTTAATCTCGCATAATCCACAGAGCAATTGCTCAGTGGTCGAAGCAAAACCACAAACTGGTCGTAAACATCAGATTCGCATCCACCTTGCAAGCATAGGTCACCCAGTGCTAAATGACCGTCAGTATGGGGCTGAGCCACATGTTGGAGACCTTTGCTTACAGGCCTGCGCATTACAATTTGCGCACCCATTTACCCGGCAAAAACTACAGATTAATTTACCGGAAAAGGAGTTATTATCGGCAAACTGACACACACTCAAGAATTCCAGGGGCCCTCTAATGACCTACCTAGTACTAGAAAACTGCATTCTCTGTAAATACACCGACTGTGTCGACGTATGCCCGGTAGACTGTTTTCACGAAGGCCCCAACTTTCTGGTGATAGATCCCGACGAATGCATCGATTGCACGCTATGCGAAGCCGAATGCCCAGCACAGGCCATAGTCTCGGAAGACGACCTGCCCATGGAGCAGGCTCATTTTCTCAAGCTCAATGAAGAGCTATCACAACAATGGCCCGTCATCACTGCACGCAAGGAGCCATTACCCGATGCAGAAGAATGGGATGGAAAACCTGACAAGCTCAAATATCTGGAGAAATAAAAACCACAGTTTATGTACAGCTATGGACAAGCAGCTATTAACACACTAGCATCGCTGTTAATAGATTTATAAAGGACATTGGAATGCCTGAAGCCACTTCAATTGCGTGCAAATATGAATCGTTCAGCGCGTTAGTTAAGATAAATGACCCAGAACTGTTGCTGGATGTTTTTCTCAATCAACTGGCTCCTGATTATTCTCAGGAACTGCAGGTAGAGATCTATGAGCGCCTTAATAACGTCTGGCACAAGGTCATCCGCAATGGCTGTACTACGCTGGAATTTGATGCTGAAAAACGCAAAATACTGGAAAGCAGAATTGACCCAGATAAAACCGATATCTGGTTTTATGATGCAAAACTGGGCGGCTGGTTCTGCGCCTACAAGCCACTGAGCGGCAAACAATTCACATTATTTCTATCCATCAAGGATCCAGACAATCTTGTTGATGAAGAGTATATCCAGTTGCTGTTCAGTTTTTACTGCCACCAGCTACTCAGTCTGGAAAGCACCTACCGCGACAGCCTGACTGGACTCTACAATCGACGCGCATTCGACCAGCGCATGAAGTCACTGCTTAATCTGCAAAATCGCCCACGCCGACAGAATCAGCTAACGCCCTCCTATTTTGTCATGCTGGATATCGATTATTTCAAAAACATCAATGATGACTATGGACATCTGTATGGTGATGAAGCCCTGGCCATAGTCGCCAGAATCATGACTGATTCATTCCGTGATTACGACCTGCTTTTTCGTTATGGCGGTGAAGAATTTACTGCTGTGTTAATGGATATAGACGAAGAACTTTGCATCAAGGCACTGGACAGGTTTCGTCAGAATATTGAGAATCATCAATTTCCAAAGGGGAATAAGGTGACAGTGAGTCTGGGTTACACAGACTTTAATACGCATTTAACGATAGAAGAGATAGTCGATCGGGCGGATAAGGCTTTATATCTGAGTAAACATAATGGGCGGAACCAGATTAATAAGTATAGTCGGTAGGATGCTATTTGATATCACCGCTGCGGGCTCCATGCCCTTGTGCTCAACGCCCCTTATCAGGCATCCTGCCCCCCCCTCTATCCTCACAGAATCAATCTATTCCAGCACGCCATAAAGGCTACTAACACCAAATCACACTAATAAAGAAAATGCTCAAAGTTGAGCATCGTCTCGCTACAACCAGGTTCTGGGGCTAATGTGGACAAAACCGTTAAGCTCTTCGGGAGCGCCTACGTCCGGGTGTTTGCGACGCTGAACCCGCTTCAACTGACAGCTTACCTTGCAATTGTGCAATAGCCCCAGTGCTGAGTGGCCCCAGTTTCTCTTCGATCTGTTCCTGTGTTGGTACTGCTCGGGGCTGGTGCGTATCAATGGCCTCGCGCATCGCCGCGACATGCTCGGGCATGGTGCCACAGCAACCGCCGATAATATGGGCGCCAGCATCAATCGCCATGCGCGCGTATTCAGCCATGGTCTCGACCGTACCATCATAGACGATCTCGCCATTAACATATTGAGGAATCCCGCAATTAGCCTTAGCAACGATCAGTGGCTGAGTACTGTCGCCCATCGCGGTTTTCAGGTTAATCACTGCAGCCACCAGCTCTGCCGCACCCACTCCGCAATTCGAGCCCAGCGCAATCAGCGGCGTATCGATCTGACCGGCATTGGCGACGATATCCGCCGCAGACAGGCCCATCATCGTACGCCCGTTAGTATCGATACTGTAGGTAGTCACAATTGGCAGTCCGAGGCCAGCACAGGCTTCGACTGCGGCATTGGCTTCCTCGGCAGAAGACATGGTCTCTATCCAGAATACATCCACGCCCCCGGTCTTCAGCGCCTCGGCCTGCTCACGAAAGGCGTCGACAGCCTCTTCATATGTGACTTGACCCAGAGGAGCCAGGATTTCCCCAGTAGGACCAATCGATCCAGCCGCAACGATCTCACGCCCTGACTTTTCAATTTCCTGTTTGAGCAGTTCAACCGCCGCAATATTCAACTGTGCAACACGATCAGCAGCCTGGTGCTGCTGCAAACGATAACGACTGCCACCAAAGGTATTACTAAGAATAATATCCGACCCGGCTTCAACAAAACTACGGTAATGTGCGGCAATGCGCTCCGGATAATCGCTATTCCACAACTCGGGCGCATCACCAGTTTGCAACCCCATTCGAAACAGGTTGGAACCGGTAGCACCATCAGCAAGAAGTACGCCTTTGCTCTGGATCAGCTTTTCTAACAAATTGGACATAGTGTTCATCAGACATGGAAAAACGCAATTATGCCTTAGATGCGCATAATCACCTATAGTCGTGAATGGAAATGTGAAGTTTCAGAAGTGAAATCCGGTTAGCAGAGCAATACTTTCTAACATTATTGGAAATTGTTCTCTGAACCTGATTATTCATTATTAATGATAGTAACTATCTGGATTGAGGTTTCACACGCTAAAGCGCTCCTTACTTCGTAATGACTCACAATCGGCACTCAATAAGCGCGATATAAAACCGCATTCTGGACTGCCGATTCTTGATTAAAGTCATTCTGAGATTCAAGCCTGAACAGCTGCTTTCTGAAAGCGATGGTTCAGATTTAATGCATGTATATTCTCTGAGCGCCTATTGCTGCCAAATCTTACTTTCAGAGTGGACAAAGCTCCTAGGATGGTAATTGGTCGGAATCGAGGTTGGACACGAATCCCTACCAGGCGCGATATAAGCATTATAAAAATAGCCTGAGCATTCCAGAGACTATTTTGATATTCAAACAGGTAAGTTAACCCTGAATAATATGTTGTTTTAGGATAAATTATACATATAAACACTAGCTTATTCAGGTCCGGCCTGTTGCTGTTAAATATAAGCTATAAATGGATTGATCATAAAGGTAATACAATGCTTGAAAATAGACATGCCAAATAGCAGCGCAAAAAACAATCAGAAAAACATCATGGTGATTGACGGGTCAAGACTGGCCCGCACCGTACTTTCGGCTGGCTTTAAGGAGCAGATGCCGGATGCTACAGTGGTTACCTGTGCTTCCGCTGAAGAAGCACTAGGCCATCTGGCTAAAGACCAGTTCGACATCATCACGATATCCATCATGCTACCAGATATGGATGGTTTGAAGTTAAGCCGTAAGATTCGTCACAGCAATCAGGCGCATCGCTACACACCGATTATTATCGTATCTGGCGATGCGGACCAGCGCCTTCTCGCAGAGGGTTTCGATGCCGGCGTCACCGATTATTTCGACAAATCCCTCGGTGAAGAGGTATTCGTTAAATTCATCAAATCGTTCATCGAGCGCAATCGTGGTCTTGTTGGCAAAGTCCTGTATATCGAAGACAGCCCCTCTGCTGCCATGGTTACACGCAAAATCCTCGAAAAGCATGGCCTTCAGGTCACTCATGTAACTAGCGCCGAAGAAGCACTGGAAGTTCTCAACAGTGCTAACAGTACAGAAGGTAACGAGTTCGATATTATTATCACCGACTTTTATCTGAAAGGATCAATGACCGGCGGTGACCTGCTTTACGCAATTCGCGTGAAGCATCACTATTCCCAACAGGAAATGCCTGTACTCGTAGTGACCGTAAGTGACAATGAAGAAAAACAGGCAGAGGTCTTCCACGCAGGCGCAAATGATTTTATTACCAAACCGATCTATGAAGGGGTTTTAATTGCACGTGTGCGATCACTCATTACTATAAAGCAACAATATACGGCACTTGCCGAGAAATCGAATGAACTGACCCTGATCGCAAGCACCGACCACCTGACTGGTACACGCAATAAGCGCTACCTTCTGGACAATGGTGAAAAATTTCTTCGTGACGAAGCTAATCAGCCTGCCGCAGCTTTCCTGCTCGACCTCGACCTCTTCAAGAAACTGAATGACACACACGGCCACATTACTGGTGACCATGTGCTGGAAGCGATAGGCGCTTTGCTCAATAAAAGCTTCGCCGATCATCATGCGATTGTCTCCAGATTTGGCGGTGAGGAGATATGTGTACTAATTGCAAATATGGACAGTCGACAGGCGGTAGAGAAAGCAGAGGAACTAAGAGCCCAGATAGAACAGCTCAAGCCTCTCGACCTGCTGGTTACCTGCTCGATTGGCGTGTGTTCAACTGATGTTCACAACGCTAAGAACTTGACTCACTTTATCGATATGGCCGACCAGGCCCTCTATAAAGCAAAGTATGCCGGGCGTAACTGCGTATTCGTTGCAGCCGCCGACGGGATGCTAGCAGGCCTCGAATTTGTTGCGAAGAGTGATAATTGAATAACTGCAGACAGTCATCAACTCATGTTTGGGCGGATTAAAGCAGTAGTCGACAAAATGTATGTGCTTCGATATCTGCCAGAAGGTTACAGGGGCTATTTTGATAGCCAAATGGGCTGTTTAAGCCTGAATAATCTGGTATTTTTGGATAAATTATCTGTGCAAACAGTCGCTTACTTAGGTCCGACCCGGTCTACGCTCGAATTCTCTAATAACCCCTTTCAAGCCCGCGGCAAAATAGTATCCAGGACGGGGTCAAATGACACGACTGTAAGGACACAGGAGGTAGAGCGCCACAGGAGGCCAAAGCCGAGGGATGGCTTTTGGGGCACAGAGCAGGGCAAAATCAGGGTCAGAGAGCAATACTTTCTAATATTAGTCGAAATTGTTCTCTGACCCGGTTTTTTAAAAAATGCCTCACAGTGAGAAAATTCGGTGCAGAATATGAATTCAGGCCAAATTTATCCGAAGTCACTGTTTTTTCGAGTGGAGCTTTGAAGGCCTGATGCCGGAATGTTGCGTTAAACCACTATTCTTCTTATACTTTTCAACATATTTTTTAATCACTTGTAGAATCACTTAGGATATCGATATGAATCAGAAAAGCCTCGTCAAGTCCAGATACATCTGGGCAATTTTTCTTAGCCTCCTTATGCTTGGCTTCAGTATCCAGGTGGACGCTGCAAAGCCGAAGACGGAAGCGCAGCAGTTAAAGCATGACAAAAAATACAAGGGCTTTGCAGAAAAGAAGCTACATTCCATCCGCAAATTTATCGCCGGCAATTCACTTAAGAGCGCCAAGAAAAGCATCAAACAGGCGGAAAAATATATTGGGAAAATCTCTTCTGGATTTATGGCGGGAGCGGAAGGCACCGCATTGCGCAAAGAGCTGGACTCGCTGAAGAAAAAGGTCGCGGACATGAGTGCCGGTGCGGCCACAGCCAGCGCTAACGCCAATGCATTGTTGCAGGAGAAGATCAATTATGGCACATCGGTCAAGAAGCATGCTACGGCCTATTACCTGTTAAATGCAGGCAAGGAGAAGTCGGCAGGAAATTATGCATACGATCTTGATGACATAGAAACACTGAAAAACGATCTTCCGGAATTCCTTGCCTACGAGAGCGAGTTCAAAAAGAGCTTCCCTAACCTGATTCAGTCCAAGCCGGACTACAAATATGAAGGCATTCAGGTAGGCAATCTGATTGACATATTTCCAAATGCGACGGCGTACCAGGCAAACTTCACGGAAGTCGTCGGCAACCGACTACTGGACAATTTGTTTGCACAGACAGAGAACATTGTCAGTGAGCTTAATGCACACAATATGATTCCCTCGGCGTGGCTTGACGATCACCTATATGGCAGCTCACCGACAAATGATTATTTTGACATTGACAAGAAACTGAAGCCTTATTATGACGCCGTATCGCGCCCGTTGCCGAATGACCGGTTACAGAAGCTGGCCACTTATAAGCCGAAGATCATGAAAATGCTTGAAAGCATAGCCAGGAAGCTCTCCTGGGATGACAAGACCTATAGTGTTCAAAATAGCGATATGAAAAAAATTGCGGAATTCACCGCAAAAAAGAAAGGATGGAAACTTGTAGAATATGGCAGCACCGATACAGCGGTACTCACAAAGAATGCGCTTGGTGTTCCGCTTCATAAATCCTATAAAGGCATGATTGTTGTACACGTGAACAAAGAACCGTTCAATAGGGCCTATCATGTAGTGTTCTATGATCATTTTGACGGGACCGGTTACCCTGGAATATCAGAACTGGAGTTTACATCGCGTGCAATGCCTTACGCACAATAGGACATAAATAGAGTCACATTTTTTCTGGCCCATCCCTTGAAGCCTCGCCCACATCGGGCGATGCCATGGGATGGGTATTCAGTTTGTCGGAAGGACAAAATCCATGCAAAACTCTGCACATATCCTGCTAGCTATTATGTTTGCCGTTCTGCTCAGCGCATGCGGTTCCGGTAACTCCTCCTCATCCTCGGATACTCTCTATGGCACAAATGCCAGTGGAACGATACCTTCCCAACTAGACAACAAGATGCTGGTCGGATTATACGAATCGACCGGTTATACCTGGATGGAAAACAGCACTGTCCCCTGGAATTCACGCTATATGTACCTGTCTCTGGGCTGGGTGGATAACTGGGGTTGGGGAGACCCTAATGGTGATTACGCATATAACTATATGAATCAATCAGACAGTATGAATGCTCTGCCGGTCTTTGACTTTTACATCCTCAATAATATCGGCACCGGCGGCACTACCGGGCTGTACAACAAAACTCAAGATGCGGCGACAATGCTGGAGTACTTCAACCAGTTCAAAGTACTGTTGACCCGTGCCAAAGAGTTCAACAAGCCTGTACTCATATTGATTGAGGCGGACGGTTTCGCCTTTCTACAGATACAAACCAGCAATGACCCAACTGCGTATGCTGCGATAAAAGACAGTGGTATCCCAGAGTTGGCTGAGCTACCCAATACCGTTGCCGGTTGGGGTTTAGCCTTCCTGGAGCTGAAAAAGCAATTGAAGGCAGACAATGTGGTTCTCGGCATGCACGTCTCTGCATGGGCCAGCGGAAAAGACGTCTCTTACTCATCTGCAACTATCCCGCTACAACCGGAGGTTGATGCCGTCTACGATTTTCTCTCCCCGTTGGGATTAACCGCCAACCAGACGGGCCTTGAATACGACCTGCTGGTCGGTGACCCGCTTGACCGTGACTCCGGCTACTACACGGTACAATACGGTTATGACCGTTGGTGGGACACATCCGACACTGCAAGTATCAATTCCAGGAGTTTCAACCGTTATGCTGAATGGCTCAGGCTTTGGAACGTCAAAACCGACAAACGCTGGGTTCTCTGGCAAATTGCCCTGGGTAACAAGGACCACCTCAATGTCACGAATACTGCCGACTTCAATCCTCGCGAAGGCTACAAGGACAATAAGGT
>JBNKPX010000063.1:0-19963 GCA_050295575.1 Gammaproteobacteria bacterium
ATGAAATCGTTACCGGTCGTTTTACCGGAAAGGTCAAAGGCGGATTTACTGTTGATATCGGTGAAATTCGTGCATTCCTGCCAGGTTCTCTGGTAGATGTAAGACCTGTTCGAGATACAGCATATCTCGAAGAAAAAGATCTTGAATTCAAAATCATCAAGCTGGACCAGAAGCGCAACAATGTTGTGGTATCTCGTCGTGCAGTGGTTGAGCAGGAATTCAGTGAAGAACGTGAAAAAATGCTGGAATCACTGAAAGAAGGCGAAAAAGTTACCGCTATTGTCAAGAACCTGACCGATTACGGTGCGTTCCTGGATCTGGGTGGCATCGATGGTCTGTTACATATCACCGATATGGCCTGGAAGCGTGTTAAGCATCCTTCAGAGGTTGTTGAAATCGGCCAGGAAATCGATGTTGTTGTTCTGAAGTTCGACCGTGAAAAGAATCGTGTATCTCTTGGCCTCAAGCAGATGGGTGATGATCCATGGGTTAACATCATGCGTCGCTACCCAGAAGGTTCACGTCTATTCGGTAAAGTCAGCAATATCACCGATTACGGTTGTTTTGTTGAAATTGAAGATGGTGTTGAAGGTCTGGTTCACGTTTCAGAAATGGATTGGACTAACAAGAACGTTAACCCTAACAAGGTTGTAAACCTGGGTGACGAGACTGAAGTCATGATCCTTGAGATTGATGAAGAACGTCGTCGTATCTCTCTGGGTATGAAGCAGTGTCAGGCAAACCCATGGGATGAGTTCTCAGCAACTCATAACAAGGGCGACCTGATTAACGGTAAGATCAAGTCAATTACAGACTTTGGTATCTTCATTGGCCTGGATGGCAATATTGATGGTCTGATTCATCTGACAGATCTTTCCTGGCACAAAACTGGTGATGAAGCGGTTCGCGATTACCAGAAAGGTCAGGAAGTTGAAGCCATGGTTCTATCTATTGATCCTGAGCGTGAGCGTATCTCGCTGGGTATCAAGCAGCTGGATAAAGACCCCTTTGCTAACTTCATCGGTACTTACCCTAAGGGTAGCATCGTGACAGGTAAGGTCATATCGGTAGATGCTAAGGCAGCTATTGTTGATCTGGGTGATGGACTGGAAGGAATTCTGCGTGCATCAGAAATGGCTAAGGATCGTGTTGAAGATGCTAGATCTTTCATCAGCGAAGGTGATGAAGTTGAAGCCAAGCTAACTGGTATGGATCGTAAAAACCGTAGTGTTTTTCTGTCAATCAAAGCAAAAGATGCTGATGAAGAACAGGAAGCTTTACAGGATTATGCAGCCAGCAGTGATAGTGGTGCAGCAACCACCAGTCTGGGTGACTTGCTGAAAGAGCAGCTAGGTTCAGACGACTAAAATTGAAGGGCGGGATAATACCCCGCCCTTTTTTTCGATAAGGGGTGTTGTTATGAAAGAACAAGAATATATACCTTCATTAACAAAATCTGATTTGATCGATAACCTTTCTCGTAGTCAAAGTCATCTTGCGTATAAAGATGTCGAGTTGGCTGTGAAAAGTCTAATCGAGATGATGAGCAATGCGTTATCTATGGGTGAAAGAATAGAGATACGTGGCTTTGGTAGCTTTAGCCTGCATTTTCGTCCCCCTCGTGTGGGCCGCAATCCAAAATCAGGTGACAAGGTGGAATTGCCGGGTAAATATGTACCACATTTCAAACCGGGTAAGGAGTTGCGTGATCGCGCAAATAATCAGAAGTAAAGGGCTTTACTCTCGATTCAAATCATTGATGCTTCAAGCTGGGTAGACTACCATCCTACGTATGGATATCTGGTTACCAGTCATTATTTTTCTGGCTTTATTTAGTGGATGGCTCCTTGGTCGTTTTTCTAAGTCAAAGCCCGCAAAATCAACTCAGAGTGATTTTGCTAACTGTTCTGAATATTATATTCAGGGCTTGAATTACCTGTTGGCCAATAATTCAGATAAAGCTATCGAGTTATTTGTAGAGCTGGTCAAAGTCGATAGAGACACCATAGAAACCCATCTCGCATTAGGTAATCTATTCCGCAGTAAAGGCGAAGTAGATCGCGCTATAAAAATTCATCAAAACCTGATAGCCAGGCCCAATCTTGAGCAGAGTCAAAGGGTTATGGCATTATCTGAGCTGGCTGAAGATTATCAAAAAGCAGGTCTGCTTGATCGTGCAGAAAATCTGTATAAAGAGCTGGTGCAAATCAATCCCCAAAATGCCCATGC
Organism: Gammaproteobacteria bacterium; assembly: GCA_050295575.1. Taxonomy (GTDB): domain Bacteria; phylum Pseudomonadota; class Gammaproteobacteria; genus JACNJF01. The sequence continues at coordinate 2,230 of JBNKPX010000063.1, forward strand.
TCACCGTCAGTTACTACAACTCTATAGTCTGGAGAAGTCATGGCTTGAAGCCAGAGACGAAGCAAAAATCCTGCTTGATATCAATGAACCCGATGCGCGTCTGATTTTGAGTCATTGTTATTGCGAACTGGCTCAACAATCACTGTCAGGTGGTAATTTGAGACAGGCACGAGAGCAGCTGGATCTGGCGCTACAAACCGATAGCAAATGTACGCGAGCTTCCCTGTTATTGATCGAAGTCCATTTGAAAAATAATGAGATAAGTAAGGCCTCAAGGCTGTTTGATCAGCTACTTGCTCCAAATTCACACCCGATCGAGCTATTGATTCCCGCTGCCCGAGAAATATTACTCAATCGCGGTTCTACCCAGCGATATCAGGAGTTTCTTTACAGGCAGTATGAAAAAACACCGGTTAGCCCACTGGCGGTAGAGCTGCTTGAGAGTTATCTGGCGGGAGACCAGCACAAACAGTTGCTGGAATTTATCAAACAGGCACTCAAACAGTCAGTTTCGCTAGATGTTTTTGAGTTTGCGATGCGCTATTTTAAGGCATACCCGCAACACCTGGATGATACCTGGCCTGATTTAACCAGTCAGTTTAAGGAAATCAAGAATAAAAGGGTCTCTTATAGCTGTACTATCTGTGGCTATGGCAGTCAAAGCATGTTCTGGAATTGTCCCAGCTGCAAATCCTGGTCTAGCCTGAAACCTGTTCACTAATTCTGAGTACTTATATGCAAAAAACAGATTCCAAGATTATTGTTGCGCTAGATTATGCTGATGCTGAAAACGCCATGCAATTTATTGATCAAATTTCGCCATCCCTGTGCAGGGTTAAAATTGGCAAAGAACTTTTTACCGCAGCTGGCCCCGAGTTCGTCAAAGCCGTAGTCGCTAAAGGTTATGATGTATTTCTGGATTTGAAATTCCATGATATTCCCAACACGGTGAATAAGGCGATCACTGCTGCTGCACGCCTGGGTGTGTGGATGGTTAATGTACATGCGCTTGGTGGTGGAGATATGATGCTGGCGGCCAAACAGGCAGTCGATGATTTTGATGGTGAAGCTCCGTATTTAATAGCGGTCTCAATACTTACCAGTACTAACCAGCAGGGGTTGGAGCAGATAGGTATTAAAAAGACAGCTGCACAGGCGGTTATAGATTTGACTGCCTTAAGTCTGGAGTGTGGGCTGGATGGTATGGTCTGTTCCGCGCTTGAGGCTGAAGCTATTCGCAATAAATTTGGCTCTCAGCCTTTACTGGTAACACCAGGAATTAGACCAGAGGGATCAGCTAGTAATGACCAGCAGCGTATCATGACGCCTCAGCAGGCTATTGCTGCAGGTTCCAGTTATCTGGTGATTGGTCGTCCCATTACCGCGCATGCCGACCCTGTGGCACAGCTGGAAAGCATCAACGACTCTTTAAGTGAATAATTGTTGAGGATAAACTATCAGTTATTACTGACAGTTTAAGCTTAAATCGATACAATTCCTGTTTCTAACCCGTAGTGAATCATTTTATTTATTCCTTTAAAAATCAATGATCACTTAATAATACGCAAACAATTACAAAATAATGTTTTCTATAAATACACCGAATATTAAGGCAGGCTTATAGCGCTATGGATCCTAATTTTCTAGACTTTGAGCAGCCAATTGCTGAGTTGCAGGCCAAGATAGAAGAGTTACGTTATGTGACTGATGACTCTGATATCAATATCACAGAAGAAATTGGCACGCTGGAAAAAAAGGCAGAAAGTCTGACCAATTCTATCTTTTCCAAACTCAGCTCCTGGCAGATTTCACAAATTGCCCGCCATCCAAATCGCCCCTATGCAGTCGATTATATCGAACGTATGTTTGTAGATTTTGAGTATCTGCACGGTGATCGAGTATATGCTGAAGATAGCCCAATGATTGGTGGTATCGGGCGCCTTAACGGGAAGCCTGTGATGGTGTTAGGCCAGCAAAAAGGTCGCGATACGCGTGAGAAAATCAAACGCAATTTTGGTATGCCTCGACCAGAAGGTTATAGAAAGGCTATGCGATTAATGAAGATGGCCGAGAAATTTAAGATGCCATTGATAACACTGGTTGATACTCCTGGGGCCTATCCGGGTATCGGTGCTGAAGAGCGTGGGCAGAGTGAAGCTATTGCCCGCAATCTATATGTAATGGCGGATCTTAAAACACCTATTATCTGTACCGTCATCGGAGAAGGTGGTTCCGGCGGTGCTCTGGCTATAGCTGTTGGTGACCGGGTTAATATGCTCCAGTATGCAACCTATTCAGTCATTTCACCGGAAGGCTGTGCCTCTATTCTATGGAAAAGTGCAGATAAGGCCGCTCAGGCAGCAGATGCTATGGGTATTACTGCAAATCGATTACTGGAGCTCAAGCTCATCGATCAGGTTATCGGAGAGCCTCTGGGTGGAGCGCACCGTAATTATGACCAGATGGCTCACAGCTTGCGTGAAAATCTGGCTGAAAATATCGAGATACTGGATGCAATCGGTATCGATAAATTGCTGGATCAACGTTATAACCGATTAATGGGGTTTGGTGCTTTTATCGAAACCTGATGCGATGCCTTCATTGCATCTCCCGCTGGAAAAATTACCTGAAAGCATAAATCGACTGTATTTAGCTTTCAGTTCAGGTATCGATTCCTGTGTGCTGCTGCACAGGCTGCTGCAGCAGCAGCATAGCTACTCGCTGGTACTTTGGCATATCAATCATGGTTTGCAAACCAATGCATTACAGATGCAGCAGATGGCCTGTGATCTGGCAGAAAGATACCAACTGGAAATTCGGGTCGATGCGCTGAATCTCGATCCTGAAAGCGGTAATCTCGAAGCAGTCGCCCGTCAGGGCCGCTATGATTTGTTCTCTCAGGCGCTGACTGCGCAAGATGCGCTACTAACCGCGCATCATATGAATGATCAGGCTGAGACGCTGATGTTGAATCTGATGCGTGGATCTGGCTCGGCGGGATTGAGAGCCATCGCTGATTTAACCCGTTTAGGGCAGGGCTGGCTGTTTCGACCTCTACTCAATTTTCAGCGCGAAACTATTGAGCAATATGCAGATCAACATGGCTTACAGTGGGTTGAAGATCCAAGTAATGAGTCATATAAGTATGACCGGAATTTTCTGCGTCATCAGATTTTGCCGCGTATTAAACAGCGCTGGCCAGCAGTGACTCAACAATTGCACCGGGTTAGCGAATGGCAACGGGAGCAGCATCAGTTACTTCAGGAGCTTGCGCAGATCGATTTGCAGGATTGCATGCGAGATCATTTGTTTTCAAGCTCTCCCTGTCTTGAGATAAACGCTTTAAGAAATCTTAGCGTTGAACGCCAGAAGAATCTTATACGTTTCTGGGTAGGTAGCAGACATCAACAGCAGCCTGGATTCAAAAAACTACAACAGGTTCTTAGGCAGATTTCGGCAGCCCCAGATGCAATGCCGTTAATTCAGGCCCAGGCTTATAGTCTGCGCTGTTATGATGGCTTGCTGTTTATGGTGGATGATTCTCAGGAGCCAGATTTATTGCCGGTCTATGATGTGCTAGAGGATAAATCTTTAGAGATTAAAGCACTAAATATCGTAACCAATCGGCAGCAATTGCTAGCTAAGCTGAAAATGAGCGAGGAGGGGCAGGCACTGGCTTTGCATTTTAGAACTGAGCAAGCTTCGACGGACGCTTCAAGCAGTCATCGCCTGAAACGTCTTTTTCAAAAGTATCGTGTCCCGCCCTGGTTACGAAATACTACGCCACAAATATATGTAGACGGTAAATTAACCGACCTGCTACTACTCTGAAGGGTCGTGGAATTTGTTGTAGCAATAATTGGTGGCTTCAACGTATCCATGTAGACTGCCACAATCAAAACGCTTGCCTTTGAATCGATACGCCAATACACAGCCGCTTTTAGCCTGCGCAAGCAATGCATCAGTGATTTGAACCTCTCCATTCGAACCTGGCTTGGTTTCCCGGATATAATCAAAAATGTCCGGCGTGAGTATATAGCGACCAATGATTGCCATATTGCTAGGGGCATCTTCTGGGGCGGGTTTTTCAATCATGTCGGTGACCTTGAAAATATTATCCTGAAACTGCTCGCCGGCAATCACACCATATTTATAGGTTTCTTCTGGCGGGACTTCTTCAATGGCTACGATACTACAGCGAAATTGTTTATACAGGCCGGCCATCTGTTGCATCACCGAATCACCTTCGGTAATACATAAATCGTCAGCCAGGATAACGCCAAATGCTTCATCGCCTATCATCGGTTCTCCAGTCAGTATGGCCTTGCCTAATCCATTCATCGCTTTCTGGCGTGTGTAGGTGAATACGCAATTGTCACGTATATCTCTAATCTCTTTCAGTTGATTTTCTTTAGCGCTGCCCCTGATTTCATTCTCCAGTTCATAGCTGATATCGAAATGATCCTCTATGGATCGTTTGGTTCGGCCGGTAACAAATGCCTGTTGCACCAGACCCGCGCTCATGGCTTCTTCTACGGCATACTGAATCAGAGGTTTATCGACTATGGGCAACATTTCCTTTGCCATGGATTTTGTTGCGGGAAGAAAACGGGTTCCATAACCGGCTACTGGGTAAAGACATTTCTTTAACATAATGATGTGCGATAATTAGCAAAAATTTGATTGTAGCATCTAGCCACCCACTAAACATGACCGATATCACAGCAAAAGACAAAGTTTTTTCCAGACCTCTAACCTCAGTCAAGGCATTTGAGTTTGATGAACAGGTGACCAGGGTTTTTGATGACATGATTGGTCGATCGGTGCCCGGGTATGAATTACTGGTGCGCCTGATCGCACTGTATGCAGATATTTTTGTTACCGCAGAGAGCAATATCTATGATCTGGGGTGTTCAACTGGTGTGGTATCTCGAGTGATAGCGCAACAGGTTGAGGGAAGAAACTGTGCTATCTTTGCAGTGGATAACTCACCCTCTATGATCAGTAAATGTCGAGAAACTCACTCTGACCAGACCATCGACTGGATCTGTGATGATCTTGAATCACTGGCTATTGAAAATGCCTCTATGGTTGTGTTGAATCTGACCCTGCAATTTATTAACCCCGAACAACGTGTGGCGCTATTAAAGAAAATCCAGCAAGGGCTGAGGCCTGGTGGTGTACTGGTACTAAGTGAAAAGGTTGAGTACGATGATGCTGAGACTCAGGTCAATATGACAGAGCTGTATCAGGCGTTTAAAAAATTACAGGGCTATAGTGATCTTGAAATCGCTCAGAAACGTACTGCTCTGGAGAAGGTGTTAATTCCGGATAAGAAATCACTGCACCTGGCAAGGCTTAAGGAATGTGGCTTTAGTGAAGTGATTGAGAGTTTTCACTGTTTTAATTTTGTTTCTTTTCTGGCGATTAAATAATGTTTCGTGAAGTACTATATCAACAACTTGAACAATCTGGTTTTCAGGACTGGGTTGAAACATTGCGAACTTCGGATACGCACTGGTTCAGTGCCGCGCATCATGGAGATTTTGAGCGCTGGGATCAGGCTTTAAAATCGTTGCCTCCCATTGATGATATTCAAATTCAGTTAAATCGCTCAGCAGTGACGGTTAGTGGAGACTGTGAACAGGGTGAGTTGCTATTGCGGGCCCTGCAGGGCTTAAAGCCCTGGCGAAAGGGGCCGTTCCAGCTGGCTGATGTGTATATAGATACTGAATGGCACAGCGATTATAAATGGGATCGAATTTATCGACATCTGTCTCCACTTAAGCAGCGACGTATACTGGATGTGGGCTGTGGAAATGGTTATCACTGCTGGCGTATGCTGGCTCATGAGCCCGATCTGGTACTGGGTATAGATCCCTCCTTGCTGTTCAATTTACAGTTTCGCGCGTTACAGCATTATATCCAGGATGGACGTATTCATATGCTGCCGGTCGGCATTCAGCATATGCCTGTGAACATGCAATGGTTTGATACGGTTTTCTCAATGGGGGTTTTGTATCACAGAAAGTCACCAATTGATCATCTGCTGCAATTAAAGTCACTGCTCAAGCCTGGCGGTGAGCTTTGTCTGGAAACGCTGGTGATTGAAGGTGGCAGTGGGCAGGTTTTGGTACCAGGCTCGCGCTATGCTCGTATGAATAATGTGTGGTTTTTACCGACCACAGATGAATTGTGTCACTGGCTCGGTCGTTGTGGGTTCAGCAATATGCGGGTGGTAGATGTTAATCAAACAACCATCGAAGAGCAGCGTAGTACAGAGTGGATGCCATTTGAGTCTCTGCCTGAGTGTCTGGATCCCAATGATCGTGATAGAACAGTGGAGGGCTATCCGGCTCCCCTGCGTGCGGTCATTCTTGCTACCAAATAGGTGCTTAGTTATCTGCTATATCGATTGAGTTCATGACGCTCATCTGCTAGGCTATCGACCCGTCCAGATTTCTCACTTTCTCTACTTTTTTCAAGCTATATGAGCCGATTTATTTTTATTACTGGTGGTGTTGTTTCATCACTGGGCAAGGGTATTGCGTCTGCCTCGCTAGGGGCAATTTTACAGGCTCGGGGTTTGAGCATTAACATGATCAAACTTGACCCTTATATCAATGTTGACCCGGGAACTATGAGTCCTTTTCAGCATGGCGAGGTGTATGTTACTGACGATGGGGCCGAAACCGATCTTGACCTTGGTCATTATGAAAGGTTTGCTGGCATTAAAAGCAGTCAGTCCAGTAACTATACTACTGGCCGTATCTATGAAAGCGTTATTGCCAAAGAGCGTCGCGGTGATTATCTGGGTGCTACTGTTCAGGTCATTCCACACATCACCGATGAAATTAAACAATCGGTATTAAAAAGTACTAATGATGCCGATATTGTACTGGTTGAGATTGGTGGCACCGTTGGTGACATTGAATCACTCCCTTTTATGGAATCGATCAGGCAATTGGGCGTTGAGCTTGGCCATGATAGAGCCCTGTTTCTGCACCTTACACTGGTGCCCTATCTGCCTGCTGCAGGTGAGATTAAAACCAAACCAACCCAGCATTCGGTGAAGGAATTACGTTCAATCGGTATTCAACCCGATATTCTGCTATGTCGTGCAGACCGTGAGATACCCGCTGATGAGCGCAGGAAAATTGCTCTGTTCACCAATGTAAGTCCCGAGGCAGTTATCTCTGGTGTCGATGTGGATCATATCTATAAGATTCCACGGCAATTACACGAGCAGGGGCTGGATGATATCGTATTGAAAAAATTTGGCCTCGATCTTCCTCCCGTAGACCTGAGTGACTGGGATGAAGTTGTTTACTCACTGGAGTATCCTCAAAATACGGTTAATATCGGTTTTGTGGGTAAGTATATTGAACACACCGATGCCTATAAATCACTCAATGAAGCGCTGGCCCATGCTGGCATACATACCAATACCCGGGTTAATCTGGTAAAGATTGACTCTGATACTATTGGTGAGAATGGCGTAGATGTTTTAAAAGGACTGGATGCGATTCTGGTTCCTGGTGGATTCGGTAGCCGTGGTATAGAAGGCAAGATACTCGCAGTTAATTATGCGCGTACCCATAAAGTACCTTATCTGGGTATATGTCTAGGTATGCAGGTTGCAGTTATTGAATATGCCCGAAATGTATTGGGCCTGAGTAAAGCGCATAGTTCTGAATTCAATCCTAAAACCCCTGAGCCGGTTATCGGGCTGATTACTGAATGGAAAAATCAGGATGGTACGATTCATCAGCGCGATGAAAAAACTGATCTTGGCGGCACTATGCGACTAGGGGCACAAACCTGTAAGCTGGTTCCCGGCACTTTGGCTTCCAAGGCTTACGCAGATGCCGAGCAAATTGATGAACGTCATCGTCACCGCTTTGAATTCAATAATAATTATCTGGATGATCTGCAGAATGCAGGTCTGGTGATTTCAGGTGTTTCTATGGATAACGAGCTGGTTGAGATTGTTGAGCTATCGGATCATCCCTGGTTTCTGGGTTGTCAATTCCATCCAGAATTCACTTCCAGGCCTCGTGAAGGGCACCCCTTGTTTAACAGCTTCATACATGCGGCGTTAAATTATCAGCAGGAGTCAGCAGAATGAATCTGTGCGGGTTTGAGATAGGGATTAAGCAACCATTTTTTCTAATCGCAGGGCCCTGCGTGATAGAGAGCGAAGAGCTTGCCTTGCAAACTGCAACAGAATTAAAAGATATCTGTGAAAGATTAGGCATATCCTTTATCTACAAGTCTTCGTTTGATAAGGCTAATCGTTCCAGCAGTAAAAGTTTTCGTGGGCCAGGTATAGAGCAGGGCTTGCAGATCTTGCAACGCGTGAAGGATGAGGTTGGCGTTGCGGTATTAACAGATGTGCACGAAGATACCCCACTGGATGAAGTCGCTGCGGTAGTTGATGTTTTACAGACTCCAGCATTTCTTTGCCGTCAGACCAACTTTATTCAAAATGTGGCCAGACAGGGATTGCCAGTAAATATCAAGAAAGGCCAGTTTCTTTCCCCCTGGGATATGAAAAATGTAGCGGATAAAGCTCTGGAAACTGGTAATGATCAGATTATGGTCTGTGAGAGAGGGGCCAGTTTTGGCTACAATAATCTGGTTTCTGATATGCGTTCACTGGCAGTAATGAGAGATACAGGGTTGCCGGTGGTATTTGATGGGACACATTCAGTGCAACTACCCGGTGGGCAAGGCTCATCATCCGGTGGGCAGAGAGAATTTGTACCCGTGTTAGCTCGAGCTGCGGTGGCTGCTGGTGTGGCGGGTCTGTTTATGGAAACTCATCCAGATCCTCAACATGCATTGAGCGATGGTCCGAATGCCTGGCCGCTGGATCGTATGGAATCATTATTGACTGTGTTACAGATGCTCGATCAGGTGGTAAAATCTCAACCTATGCACGAGCAGGATTTTATGTAATATTCACGGGAAAGTCTGGTTCTCAGGCATCCTGTTTATACAACTGTTACCTGAAGCTGACAGGCTGTAAGGTAAATCAAACATCTAATTGGAGAAAGCGATGACTAATATTACGCAAGTAATAGGGCGCGAAATTCTTGATTCCAGAGGGAATCCTACCGTAGAAGCTGAAGTTACTTTAGCCAGTGGTGTAATCGGCCGCGCAGCTGTACCTTCTGGTGCATCCACCGGAGAGCGAGAGGCGATTGAATTACGCGACGGTGACAAGAGTCGCTATCTGGGAAAAGGCGTTTTAAAAGCTGTTTCGCATGTTAATAATGAGCTGGCTCAATGTGTAATGGGGCTGGAGTGCACCGATCAGGCTGCTATAGACCAGACTATGATTGCACTGGACGGCACTGAAAACAAAAGTCGCTTAGGGGCCAATGCGCTGCTAGCGGTTTCATTGGCCAATGCTCAGGCGGCGGCATTATCCAGCAAGCAACCGCTTTACCGCTATCTGGGTGGAGAGCAAGCGGTGACTCTGCCTGTTCCCATGATGAATATCATTAATGGCGGCGCGCATGCTGATAACAGCGTTGATTTGCAGGAATTTATGATCCTGCCTATCGGGGCCAGTAAATTCAGTGAAGCGCTACGTTATGGCACAGAAGTTTTTCATTCATTGAAGTCAGTGCTGTCATCGCGCGGCATGAATACCAATGTCGGAGATGAAGGTGGGTTTGCTCCAAACCTGTCATCGAATGAAGAAGCTATTGAAGTTATTTTGCAGGCAATAGAAAGTGCTGGATTTAAGCCAGGTTCTGAAATTGCTCTGGGCCTTGATGTTGCCAGCTCTGAGTTCTACCGAAACGGTCACTACGAGCTAGCCTCTGAATCTCGTACTTTTGATTCTCAGCAATTCACTGACTATCTGGTGAACTGGGTAGACCAGTACCCGATTATTACTATTGAGGATGCTATGGCTGAGAATGACTGGGCAGGCTGGGCCACCTTAACTAGTAAATTAGGTGATCGAGTTCAACTGGTTGGTGATGATTTATTTGTTACGAATACGAAAATCCTGAAACGTGGAATTGATGAATCTATTGCCAATTCTATATTGATTAAGTTCAATCAAATCGGTACCTTAACAGAAACTCTTGAAGCTATTTCTATGGCACATAATGCCGGTTATACTGCGGTTATCTCTCATCGATCAGGTGAAACTGAAGATGTCACTCTTGCAGACCTCGCTGTTGCAACCAATACTGGACAAATTAAAACTGGTTCATTATCTCGTTCTGATCGTGTTGCCAAATACAATCAGTTATTACGTATCGAAGCGCAACTGGGTGATCAGGCTATCTTTCCCGGAAAGTCTGCTTTCAATAAAATCTAGATTGCAGTTTTTATGTTTTGACACTGTAGAGCGGGTGAAGGGATGCGCCTGCTGATTGCAGCATTAATCGTTGTGCTTCTGGTATTGCAGTATAGACTCTGGTTTGGTGATGGAAGCCTGTCGGAGGTCGTGCAACTATCTGCTGAGCTGGAAATTCAAAAACAGAAGCTGAAGTTACTGGAAGAGCGCAATCGCAAGCTGGAAGCCCAGGTTTTAGATCTGCAAAATGGCTTTGATGCTTACGAAGAAAAAGCACGTAATGATCTGGGGATGATTAAAAAAGGCGAAACCTTTTATCAATTAGTCAACCCGCAACCAGCGCCAGATAAGCCCTGATGACTTCTTCTGCACCTCAATGTTGGGCCGTGATTCCTGCTACCGGTGTAGGATCGCGCATGGGTGCGGACCGACCTAAGCAATATCTGCCTCTGGGTGATAAAACAGTGTTAGAGCATACGCTAGATAAGCTGTTTAGTTTTCACGCAATCGATGGCGTCATGTTGATATTAAGTGAAAGCGATGATTACTGGCCGCTGCTTAACTATCATTCCGATAAGCCACTGTTAACCTGTAACGGTGGCGTACAACGGCATCACTCCGTTTTCAATGGACTGAGCGCATTGAAATCTCATCTCTCAACAGACAGCATTGTTATGATCCACGATGCAGTAAGGCCATTTGTCCAGCATCAGGATCTTGAACGCTTATTACAGGTTGCCAGGGAATGTGAAGATGGTGCACTGTTGGCAACGCCTCTGGCGGATACATTAAAAAAAGCAAGAGCAGATCTTACCGTATTGAATACACCTCCCCGTGAAAACCTGTGGCGGGCGTTGACTCCGCAGGCATTTTATCTTGGCAAGATCTATTCTGCGCTAGAGTCGGTTCTGACTCAGAATTTAATGGTTACCGATGATGCCTCTGCAATGGAGCTAAGCGGTTATCATCCTCGACTGGTGAAGGGAGATGGCAGGAATATAAAAATAACTCACCCTGAAGACCTTCGATTAGCGGAGCTATTTCTGGAGCAGGTCCGTCATCAGAATTGGTCAATTTGAGCATCTTAATATGATTTTCAATATATGATCATCAGTGCTGTGTGATTCGCATAAGTTAAAAATTCTTACGGTTATTTTAAGCGAGAATGCTGCTAGATCTTAGTCATTGATATCTATATTAATATTTGCTAATATTCGATCAGCTCATGTTGGCGCCATTTTGAGATAAAAGAAATAACAACTAAGGGAGAATGTATGCGCCACAAGTGAATTCTTGATAGACTTCACCGGTAATAATCCCTCATAACTCTAGGAGTGCGCTGGGTAAAAAGTAGCTTAATTCATCAAAAATTCATCAAACTCTACGTTGAATATTAGATTTAGCTACAAAAAAATTAATAAGGTTTTGATCTGGATTAAGTTTCAGAGCGAGCCTTTAATTAAAAAATAAAGCGGCCTGATCAAGCGATATTGGTAATATAAAAATGAAATCAAACCAACTCAAGAAATCAACTCTGGCAATAGCTGCAATACTTACTGTTTTGTCGGGTAGCACTCAGGCATGGCAATTGATGACTGTTGAGTCTGCTGAATTCGGTAATAAAATAAAAATTGGCGGAACGGTTATTCCTTATAAAGAAGTGACGCTTTCAGCTCAGGTTCCAGGCCGGGTTCAATATATTGCCGGATCAGAGGGGGACTTCTTCCAGAAAAATAATTTGTTACTCTCGATTGATGATGATGATCTGGTCGCCAAACGCAGGGCAGCGTTAGCTCAGCTGTCAAATGCAGAATCCGGTTTACGTAATGCCAGGGTTCAATATTCTCGCGAATTAATTTCTCCCCGCGCAGAAAGCCTGAGCGGTATGCCGGGGCTTGGTATGCCAACCTTATTCGACAATATGTTTACCAAGAATATGGGTAATATGATGGGCGTTGGTAACCCAGATATCGAGCGCTATGGGGACTTATATTCATCTGGTGCACAGGTTCAAAATGCAGAGTCTATGGTCATGAAGGCGCGTTCTGGGCTGGAAGAACTGGATGCCAAATTACGTGATGCTAGAGCGATTGCGCCATTTGATGGGAAGCTGGTACGCAAGATGGTTGAAGAGGGCGATACGGTTCAACCAGGCACACCCTTACTGAAATTTGCTCATACTCAATATCTTAGAATTCAGGCCGAAGTCCCTGCAAGACTCATTTTCGGTTTGACTAAAGGAAGCCTTGTTGATGTCAAACTGGATATAAATAATAGTTACACCAAAGCCAAGGTAGCTCAAATTTATCCAGTGGCTGATCAACAAAAACATACCGTAACCGTAAAGTTTGATCTACCAGAGGGCACACCAGGAGGCCCCGGTTTATATGCTGAGGTGACGATTAATGATACGACTGCAGATAGAAGGCTTGTTCCTGTTATTCCTAAGGATGCAGTGATCTATCGTGGCAGCCTGCCCAGTGTTTATATACTCGATGAAGAAAACAAGGCGAAGATGAGGATAGTCAGACTGGGCTCCGACTATGATGCGACCAGCGTTACCGTGCTATCAGGCATCAAGACCGGAGATAGAATCATTAGTGCGCCACCAAAAACGATCAAATCTGGGTGGAAGCCGGATGTAGAAAGCAGAACCAGTAACAGCGATAGCGACAGTCAGTAACCTCACTACACAAGAGGCTATTTCACTCACGTATTAATCCTGATATCCGACAATGACACAGCAAAATAATACAAAAAACCATAACAATAAATCGTTGGGTATTGCCGGTAGCCTGGCTAAAGCCTTTATCCATTCGCCGCTTACACCGTTGCTACTTATCGCCTGCTTTGCGCTAGGTGTTCTTGGTGTGTTTTTGACACCTCGTCAGGAAGATCCACAGATTTCTGTACCCATGGTGGATATCTTTATCAGTTATAAAGGTGCCTCTGCGCAACAGGTATCCAGGCTGGCTACCGATCCACTGGAGCGTATGCTGAATGAGATTTCTGGTGTCGACCATGTGTATTCAGCTGCGACTCGAGACCAGGGCATGGTTACCGTACAGTTTGAGGTGGGTGAGGATCTGGAGAAATCACTGGTCAAGGTGTACGACAAGCTCTCCTCCAATATGGACAAGATCCCACCCGGTGTTGATCAACCTCTGGTAAAGCCAAAGGGGGTTGATGATGTTCCTGTTGTGACTCTTACTCTATGGTCGAATGAGCACGATGATTCCATTCTTAGATTAGTCGCTCTGGATGTTCTACAATCTATCAGCACGGTTGAAAATGCCGCTCAGGGCTTTGTTGTGGGTGGCCGTTCAGATGAACTTAAGATAGAAGTATTGCCCGAAAAGCTATCCGGTTATGATATTTCACTGGATCAAATAGCAAATACTATTCGAACAGCAAATAGTGAAATTGGTCTGGGTCGAATTGAATCAGATAATAAGAGCGCAAAGGTTTATTCAGGAGATTTTCTTAAAACTGTCAGTGACATTGAAAGTCTGGTCGTTGCTATCAATGATGGCTCTCCCGTGTATGTGCGCGATATTGCTAAAGTTACCGCTGCACCTGCTGATGCAAAATCGATAGTCAATTACTACACCTCCCCCAATCACCTTGACGAGAATGCTGAAGAAGCCTACGCAGCCTCTGCGGTCACAGTCGCAATAGCTAAAAAGAAGGGCTCAAATGGCGTTAAAGTAGCTGAAGATATACTGGCTAAGGTTGAGGCCATGAAAGGGAGCGTGATCCCCGACAATATTAATGTGGCTGTTACCCGAAATTACGGTAAATCAGCAGAACAAAAAGTCAATGGTCTAATTCTCAAACTATTCATCGCAACCGGTATTGTGGTGGTTTTAATCTGGTGGGCGCTTAATTTCCGCTGGGAGCCAGCTCTGGTGGTCATGATTGTTATTCCAGTGGTCATCCTGGTGACCGTATTTTATGCGCTGATAACGGGATACACCATCGACAGGGTGAGCCTGTTTGCGCTGATATTTTCTATAGGCATTCTGGTAGATGATGCCATCGTGGTGGTAGAGAATATCTACCGGCGCTGGTTGATAGCTGAAAGTACCGAAACTGATATCGCTATCGATGCGGTGAGAGAAGTGGGTAACCCGACTATCCTGGCAACATTGACCGTAATCGCTGCGTTACTCCCTATGGGTTTTGTGCGTGGGATGATGGGGCCTTATATGGAGCCCATCCCATGGCTGGGTTCTTTCGCGATGTTTTTTTCGGTTTTTGCAGCCTTTATGTTTACCCCCTGGCTTGCTATGCGCATCAAGCCATCAATGGAAAAGCTCAAGGAGATGGAAGAGTCTGAACATTCTCAGAATGAAAGGCTTGGCAATCTGTTTCGTAAAATACTCATTCCTTTAATTACCAGCAAAACCAAAGGGCGTATCTTCCTCGCCAGTCTGTTTGTTATATTCTTTTTGTGTGCATCCATGTTTTATACCAAGGCTGTACCCGTCAAGATGTTGCCGTTAGATAACAAGCCTGAGTTTAATGTTGTGGTTAATATGAAAGAGGGTTCAGCTTTACCGCTTACTGCAAATCAGGTGAATGAGCTGGCCGAGCAAATCCTGACTGTCGAAGAAGTAACTGCACTGCAGACCTATGTTGGGGCATCGTCGCCTTTCAATTTTAATGGATTGGTGCGTCACTATTATCTGAGAACCCAGCCCTGGGAAGCTGATATCCAGGTGCAGTTACTGGATAAGAAACACCGTGACCGTAGTAGCCATGAAATAGCTGAAGACGTGCGTGCTCGGCTACATGAGGTGATTGGTGATAACGATAATGTGAAGATTCAGGTTGTTGAAATGCCACCAGGTCCGCCCGTTCTACAATCGGTAGTTGCCGAAGTCTACGGCCCTGATGCAGATATCCGTCGACAGGTGGCGCGTGATCTGGAAAAGAGATTTAATGCGTCGGAGAATATTACCGATGTTGATACCCTGATTGCAGAGCCCTACAAAGTCTGGCGCTTTGAAGTGGATACGGAAAAAGCGGTAAGACGTGGGATTTCAGTGGATACCATCAACCGAACATTGCAGATGTCGCTGGGTGAATATGTATTAGGTGATGTTAAGGATGGCTATAAACTTGAGCCAACCTTCATTGTTATCCAGGTGCCTTTCGATGTGCGAGCAGACCTGGCTCGGCTAAAAGAGATGCCTGTCCCGAGTCATCTTGGTGGCAGTGTGCCTTTGGGAGAACTTGGTGACTTTACCCAAACTGTGCAGGATCAGGTGATCTATCACAAAGATTTGAGGCCCGTTGAATTCGTTACTGGCGAAACTCAGGGGAGACTGGGTGCACCAATCTATGGCATGTTCGATGTTATTGACTCTTTGAAAGACTATACCACTCCGGATGGGGTTGCTCTTAAAGGTACCTGGACAGGCCCACCAGATACAGATCAGGTTTCTGGTTTTGAATGGGCGGGCGAATGGACGGTTACCTACGAAACATTCCGTGATATGGGTATGGCGTTCGGTGCAGCAATTATTCTGATCTATATGCTAGTAGTGATGGAGTTTGGCAACTTTAGTTTGCCAGCAGTTATTATGGCTCCTATACCCTTAACCCTGGTTGGTATTATCCCTGGGCATTGGCTATTTGGTGCAGAATTTACCGCAACATCAATGATCGGCTTTATTGCTTTAGCCGGTATTATCGTACGAAACTCTATCCTGCTGGTTGATTTTACCAAGCATGAAGTCGAAGCGGGTAAGCCGGTTTGTGATTCGGTATTAGGTGCCTGTAAAGCCAGAACACGTCCCATAGTAGTCACCGCACTGGCGCTGGTCGGTGGATCTGGTGTCATTATTTTTGATCCTATTTTTAAAGGCATGGCGATATCTCTGGCTTTTGGTGTGCTGGTTTCTACGGTACTGACACTGGTCGTTATACCATTAGGGACTATTACGGTTCGTAAAGCTTTTGCAGAAAAAACCATTGATGCTAGCGGGACAGCCATATATGGCGATTTACCCTATGACCCAGTGCTTGACGGTGGTGAAATTGATTGTGAACTCGATGAAGATGCTGAAAAAGGCTTGCTGGACTATATGGCTGCCACGTTTAATTTTGTGTGGATTTTTGTCCTTGCCATGCTGTTTGCATTGCGTGACTTCATTGTTGACTTAAGCAAAAGTCTGATCCGTTTACTTAGCCGAAAATCTGAAGATCAAGCCGCTGCTCCTGTCAAAGTAAGCTCGCAGAAAAAGCCAGATAGTCAGCCGGAAAGTATCCAGAGAGTTGCTGCAGATACTGAAGTTGCTGAGACTAAAACTGAACCAGAACCAGAACCAGAACCAGAACCAGAACCAGAACCAGAACCAGAACCAGAACCAGAACCTCAGGTTGTCCCTCAATCTTTAGTAAACGAAACAGTTGAAAAAGAGCAGGGTAGCAATGATGAGTCTGATACTGTGGCTCCTGCTAAAGTTTCGGATGATAAAGCTAGTGAGGCATCCGTTAAAAAAACTCAGCCTAAAACAGTGGCTAAAAAGGCCTCAAAGAAAAAGGTAGCCGCAAAAAAGGCCGCGACGAAAAAAGCAGTATCTAAAAAGGCAAGTGTGAAAAAAGTGGCTAGTAAAAAAGCCAAAGATTCTTCACATCGTCGTGGGATTCGCCTCAAATCTGATATAGACGACGAATAGTTGGAGTGGCTATGGGTGCTGACTTAAAACAGATAACAGTAATAACTAGCGCTGTTTTACTGTCGGTCATCAATGTAACGGTCGAGGGCAGGGATTATGTGCCCCCTCCAAGCGGGCCTTATCAATCATCGGTTGTGATTAACAGCTCCGCTGAGGGCGATTCTCAGCAACAGGTGTATAAGTTCCCATCTCCAGAAATGCTACTGGATGATAGCCACACTCGATCAGAGTTTGTAAATCAGCCTGATATTCAGATAGATGAACCCCCTGCACAAAATTCAGCTGGGAGTATTGATGCACCGATGAATCTACAGCAACAGTATTCGGTTATGAATCCGCAGGGCAGCCAGCCTATTCCAGATGGTTATACGCAGTGGCAATTTCCGCAGCAAACTAGACAACCATCTCCGAGCCCTGCATGGTATGGCTATCAGGGAGCGGCACCGAATTATAATCAGAATGTATGGCAACAAGCTCCGGGTTATGGGTACCCACAGCAAAACCCCTATTCGTATGGTGTGCCCTATCAGTATAATGGTGCTAATTCACCGTTTAATGGGATGCCATCTCCCTGGAATGTAATGCCGAAAAACCCATTTTTTTCAGACAGATAAAGCCATGAAAAAGATTGCCCTTGCTACTGTTTTACTGATGTTTATGAGCACAATATTTGCTGATGCTAATGTTGAAAATAGGGATAAAAATAACTCCTTTTTAATGACAGCTC
>JBNKPX010000064.1:0-19554 GCA_050295575.1 Gammaproteobacteria bacterium
TGTAGAGAACCCACGAAAACAGCAGGATAATCAACAGATAGATCAGAGCGATGGCGGAAGAATGGCCCAGGTCAAATTGCTTTACCGCGGTCTGCATGATCTCATGTGACAGAAATATGGTTGATTTGCCCGGCCCGCCACGGGTCAGGATAAACGGCTCAATATATATCATGAAACTGTCCAGGAAACGTAACAGTACAGCGATCATCAGCACCCGTTTCAGCCGGGGTAACTCGACATGGCGAAAGATATTCCAGCGGCTCGCGCCATCGACTTGCGCAGCCTGATAATAAGGGTATGGAATCGCCAGTAGACCTGAATAACACAGCAGCACCACCAGGCTCGTCCAGTGCCAGACATCGACAAAGACAATAACCGCCCAGGCCGTTATCGTATGGTTCATATCAATGCTTGTATTAAACAGAGACAGCAGCGCGCCGAGAGAGCCCCACTGCGGGTGAATAATCAACAGCCACATCAATCCCACTGCCACCCAGGGGATCATCAACGGCACCGCGATGACCATGATATAAAACGAAACCAGTTTGCCTTTCCTCGGCAACGAGAGGGCTATCAGAATCCCCAGGGGTACTTCGATACATAACACGATGATCGAAAAGGCAAAGGTTCGCAGCAGGCTGTGATAAAACTCACTGGAACCCAGTACTTCGCTAAACCACTTCGTACCCACCCAGAAAAAATCGTTGCCGTAAAAAACATCCTGTACCGAATAGTTCACGATTGCCAGAATCGGGATAAAGGTGCTGAAGCTGACCACTAACAGCGCAGGCAGGATAAACACAAAGGCTTTATTATTCGGTGTTTTCAAAATCTTTTTTCAAGCGGGTGAATACAGCAAACCTTACCTGAAAAGTGCCGCTTTAATCCAGTTGAATCGTTGTTATCTACTAATGCGCTTTTAGCAATACAAACTTACGATCCGAGGCAACCAGCTCAACCTGCTTTAACCAGGCTTTGAGTTTATTATAATAGTTCAGGGCGTTCATCCATAAGAAGTGGTCTGGCCATTTCCTTATTCCCTACCGTGCAAGCCTCCAAAAAATTATCCAATCGAAACATTGTGTTAAGGACTGACCGCTTCTGAATCGCTAAGGTCGTTTTTAAGATAACTCAGCTGCCCGAATTTTACGATGATCTATGCGAGTGTGATGTCCTTACATTAGGATGTTGCATATGCTGCAAGGTGTCACTGGTAACAGTGAAGAATTGGGAAGCCGGTGTAAGTCCGGCACTGCCCCCGCAACGGTAACAGAGCGATGGACACGGTGAATACCACTGGAGATTAAGTTCTCTGGGAAGGTGCCGTGGCCGGCCATTTGGCCACTCTGAAGTCCGGAAACCAGCCCTGCATAAAACATTAACCACGGGTGGTGGTGTAAGCTTCCAGATAGTCATACGCAATGCATGCGTTTCGACTGGTTTGCTTTTCTCCCGCCCAAGCAAATGCCGCGGGGCGCGGCTGGAGTAAAGCAATGAAACAAGATCTTTCGCAGCTGATCGCTGCACATAAACCGAACTACTCTTTAGAGCGGCCCTTTTATACCGACCCCGAAATATTCGCCGCGGATCTGGAGCATATTTTCTACCGAGAATGGCTGTTCGCTATCCCTGCCTGCGAACTGGAAAAACCAGGTTCCTACGTCACCCATCAGGTGGGCGACTATCGCATCATCCTGGTACGCGACTACGATGGGATAATACAGGCCTTTCACAATACCTGTCGCCACCGTGGATCGGTCTTGTGCAAGGCTGCAAAAGGCAATATCCCGAAGCTCGTCTGCCCTTATCACCAGTGGACCTATGAGCTGGATGGCAGCGTTCTGTGGGCACGTGATATGGGAACAGATTTCGACCCGTCTGAACACAGCCTGAAGCAGGTGCATTGCCGCGAGCTTGCGGGACTGGTTTATATCTGCCTAGCCGAAGAGGCCCCCGACTTCGATGAGTTCGCCAAACTGGCTGGTCCATATCTCGAAATACATGATCTGCAAAACGCCCGCGTCGCACACGAATCCACCATCATAGAAAAGGGCAACTGGAAACTCGTCTGGGAAAACAACCGGGAATGTTACCATTGCGGCGGTAATCACCCCGCATTGTGCCGGACCTATCCTGAAGACCCTCTTGTTACCGGTATTGGGGAGAATGCCTCACCACCCCATTTACTAAAGCATTTCGAACGCTGCGAATCAGCAGGATTGCCTTCCCGCTTTCAAATCGCAGATAGCGGTCAATATCGGCTTGCACGTATGCCACTCAACGAGGGAGCCAAAAGCTATACCATGGATGGCAAAACGGCGGTGAACAGAACGCTTGGCCGCATCCCCTTCGATGATGCAGGCACACTCGTCAAGTTCCATTATCCGACGACCTGGAACCATTTCCTGCCCGACCATGCGGTCGTTTTCCGTGTCACGCCGATCTCGCCCAAAGAGACTGCGGTCACCACCAAATGGTTGGTGCATAAGGATGCGGTTGAAGGACGCGACTATGATCTCAAGCGTCTGACCGAGGTCTGGGCCGCCACCAATGACGAAGACCGCCGCGTAGTCGAGGATAACCAGATGGGCATAGATTCTCCCGCATACCAGCCGGGCCCGTATTCCGCAGTTCAGGAATCCGGAGTCATCCAGTATGTCGACTGGTATTGTAGGACAATGGCTGAGCGGCTTGCACCCCGCGTGCATCTTGCCCTGGCAGTGGAGTGAACATGGTTAACGATCTCAGCCGCCTGCCGGCACGTTCAATCTGGTCCGATGATGAGCTGTTGGAGTGTGTTTCAGTCATCCCCGAGGTGCCCAATACAGCAACTTTCAGCTTTCAGGCGCCATCGGGCGCATTATTTGATTACCTGCCCGGGCAGTTCCTGACTCTGGAATTGCCGGTACCGGGCGGACCGCTGTATCGCACCTATACCATCTCTTCCTCGCCGTCACGGCCGCGCTCAGTCTCCGTCACGGTCAAGGCGCAGGAAGGCAGCATTGGTACGCAATGGATGCTTGATCATTTACAGCCGGGCATGCGTCTCAAAGCCATCGGGCCCGCAGGGCTGTTCAGCCATCTAAACCATCCGGCCGATAAATACCTCTTCATCTCGGCCGGTTCCGGCATTACGCCCGTTATGTCCATGACGACCTGGATGTTCGATCTTGGCACCATACCGGATATCATTTTCATCAATTGCGCACGCAGTCCCAACGAGATCATCTTCCGTGAGCGGCTGGAACACATGTCGAGCCGGGTACCGGGTATCGATCTGCACTGGGTAGTCGAAACCCCCAACCGGTTTCGTGCCTGGACAGGTTACCGAGGCATGTTCAACCAGCTCATGCTGGGGCTGATGGCGCCGGATTACCTGGAACGTGAAGTATTTTGCTGTGGACCCGAGAGCTTCATGCAGGCGGTGCGCGAAGCTCTGCAAGGCCTCGGCTTTGACATGAACCGTTACCATCAGGAAAGTTTCCAGGCCAAGGTTGAAACTGAATCCGATGCACCCGAACTGGACGATGTGATCCCCGATGAGGAAACCCGCGCCGAGGTGACCTTCGCGACCTCTGGTGTCACGGCCAGGGTCGCCCAGACCGAAACCATCCTGGCAGCGGCGAAGGCAAATGGACTCAACATCCCTTCCGGCTGTACCTTTGGAGTCTGTGGAACTTGTAAGGTCAAAAAAACGTCGGGGGAGGTGCATATGGTGCACAACGGCGGCATTTCCGAGGACGATATCGCCGATGGCTATATCCTGGCCTGCTGTTCGAATCCGATCGGTAGTGTGACAGTGGATGTGTGATGTAAAAAAGAGTTGTACTTACTGCACAATTGGCCTGTTTTTTTATCGCCCGGGATCAGGAAGCGATTAAAATATCCTGCGCATGGCGGATAAAAGCTGCCAGCTAGTCGATGCTCAGATCACTCTGTCTTATCGCGGTAAGCAACTCTTTTTTCATGCCCGACTCGCCTAGCTGTAATGCCTTAACCGGCAATGCCTCCGCCTGATCCCGCGCTAGCCAGTCAGGCACTGTGGTGATCCCCCTTTCTGCTGCCACCATCTGGATCATGATATCCGGATCATCCATGACCTGGTGTTCGGTAACCATGCAACCGGCAGGGAGAAGAAAATGATTGAATATATCCAGGCGCTCCCTGCCAACGGGAAAAGTCAGTAGCCTTTCCGTTGTCAGGTTTTCCAGGGATATGTAACGGCGTTCGGCGAGGGGATGATTCTTATCAAATGCCATGTGGACGCTCTGCCGGTGCCATATCGAACCCATGCTGCCGAACCGACTTTTTCAATCTATCGGATCACTCTTCCTGCTCCTGCGCGTCGCCACATGGCAGGACATTTCCAACAGCGGTCAACCCGCTCTATTGCAACCGTTATAAAATATGCGCCTTTAACAGTACAAACTTACGATCCGAAGCAACCAGCTCAACCTGCTTAAACCAAGCTTTGAGTTTATTATGATAATGCAGATGTCGATTACCGATTACCCATAGCGCCCCACCCTCGCGTAACACTCGTGCTGATTCTGCAAACATCGATAAAGCCACCGTATCCAGTTGAGCCTGCTGCTGATGAAAAGGGGGATTACATAGCACCAGGTCGCAGCAATTATCTGCAAACTGCTTTAAGCCATCCGCATTAAAAAATTCAGCACTGCCCTCTCGCCCTGATAGCTGCAACATGTTATGCCGCGCCGATGCAATCGCCATATAGGATTCGTCAATAAACGAGATATTAGCCGCAGGGTTCTGGTAGGCAGCCATCATACCCAATACCCCATTGCCACAGCCAAGATCGACGATATCTATTGCGCCTTCACTGACCGGTAAATGCTGCAACATCAATCTAGTGCCATTATCCAGCCGATCGCGGGAAAAGGTATTCGCGTGATTGAGCAGGGTGAATTCAGTATCTTCCAGCTTCCAGCTTACTGGATAGCTGGAGCTTATCTGGGGTAGCTCAGCATCAGGTTTCACCGTAATGATGCGTGCTTTTTTCTGAGCTCTGCTGGTTTCGGTGGGACCGATAATCTTTTCCAGTATCTTCCATATCGTCGCCGGCATCGTCTTCACCATGCCCGCCAGCAAGATGATGGCATTCGATGAGAGATGCGGCTTTAGCTGTATCAATTGATACTCCAGCAGGGCAAGATTCCTGGGCAGATTTATCAGCACCAGATCGAACTCAGCCGATAACTCAGCAGTGCTGGGTAGAAACTCAACAGCTGAGTCTTCAAGATTATTGGCCATTAGATTTTCCCTGGCCGCCTGCTGCGCTAACCAGGAGTCACTCCAGTTCACTGGCTTAAACTGACTCAAGGCGATACTCAACGCACCGAAACTGTCATTGATAATCAGTGCAGCTGGGATAGCAATTTCCAGTGCTTTGAGCTGCTGTAACAGATATTCATCTGCCGCATCCCAGGCCCTTAGTAGCTCTTTCTTGCGCCTTGGCAGTCGCTCGAGCTGGAAGTTGCCGAAAGCAGATTCAAATATTGATTCAGTCATAGTGTGGTTCAGTTATACAGCTCGGAGGATGAAACGCAGGGATTTTACACGCTTACAAAAAACGAGGTTAGCAAAACCTCGTCAGATGTATTGAAGCTATTTACACTCCTGCAGCAACTTAAGTTGGAACAGGACATTCCTTTCCTCTTCTTCCAGAGTAGTCTGCACATATTTGATCGTACGCCAGTAAAGTGGAATCACGTTGTACTTGAGGGCATTCACGCGTTTCTGGGTCTTGCGCTGCTCTTCCAGCAAGCGCCACAGCGCAGACTCAACCTCAGCAAGTTTTGCCATTTGCATGGCCATATCGCAAAAGTCCCTGCGTGTCTCATCCAGCATAACATCGGTACCCAATATACCCACAGGCTGCATGGGTTGCGGTGTTATTTCTACCGATGGATATTGCACCCCCATATTGCGCCGGGGCAATACCTTAACCTTCATTGCTTCGGGCAGACCCAGTGCCAGTTGTCGAATACGGTGGGTACCCATACGCATCTGAGTGATACTTAAACTACGATAGGCTTTGACCAGGCTGGCGTGCGCCTTACTACGCAGCTTACGGTATTCTTTTAACTGCCCATACACCAGGCACGTCAACATTTCGCGCTTTCTTTCCAGCAACTGATAGCCCTGATCCAGAAACTCTACCCGGCTGCGTAAATCCAGCAGATTGCTTTTGGTTGGGGCGATATTGAGCCTTTCCTGCATTACAGACTTCCATCCCAGCTATGATATTTCTGCAAATCTTTATCGCTGACCCGAGTCAGCGCCTCGGTCGGCAATAGCGACAGGATTTCCCAGGCCAGATCCAGCGTTTCGATAATACTACGCTCTTCATTCAAACCCTGACGTACAAAACGATCCTCAAATGCATCGGCAAATTGCAGATAACGCCGGTCTCGGGCAGACAACTCTTCGGCACCGATAATTGATGCCAGATTGCGCGCATCCAGCGCTCGGGTGTAGGCAGCATATAACTGACTGGCTACACGCGGATGATCTTCACGAGTATCATCCTTGCCGATACCATCCTTCATCAGACGCGACAACGAGGGCGGTACATTAACCGGCGGGTAGATGGATCTGCTATGCAGGTCACGGCTCATAACAATCTGCCCTTCGGTGATGTAACCGGTTAAATCGGGTATGGGATGAGTAATATCATCACTGGGCATGGATAACACCGGGATCATGGTGATTGAACCATGATGATCTCGCACCCTGCCTGCTCGTTCATAGATTTCTGCCAGATCTGAATAGAGATATCCGGGATAGCCTTTACGCGAAGGTACATCGCCCTTTTCGGTTGCGACCTCACGCAGGGCTTCGGCGTACTTGGTCATATCGGTAATCACTACCAGTACATGCAGATCCAGATCATAAGCCAGATACTCAGCGACTGTTAATGCAGTACGTGGCAGTATCAATCGCTCCATCGGTGGATCATTAGCAAGATTGGTAAACATCACCACATTACGCAGCACACCACTGGATTCGAATTCATTTTCAAAGAATTTGGCATCTGAATAAGACACACCCATAGCGGCAAACACCACCACAAAACTGGATGCCTCACCGGTCAGTTTGGCTTGCCGGACTATTTGCGCCGCCAGTTGATTATGTGGCAGACCTGAGCTCGAAAAGATGGGTAGCTTCTGTCCACGTACCAGTGAATTCAGGCCATCGATAGTGGAAATCCCGGTTTGAATAAACTCTCTCGGATAGGCTCGCGCAGCAGGATTGACCGGGGCACCATTTACATCACGCTTCAGACTGGAAATAATCGGTGGGCGCCCATCCAGCGGCGCGCCGATACCATTAAAGTTTCGCCCTAGCAGATCAGGTGATAGCGGCATTTCAAACGGCTCATCCAGAAAACGCACCCAGGTATTTTCCAGATCCAGATTATCTGTACCTTCAAAAACCTGTACCAGCACAATATCCTCAGAGGTTTTTAAAACCTGTCCATTGCGCCGGTTCCCCTTATGGTCGCGTATGGCTACTCGGTCACCCGCTGCCACTGCACCCACCCCTTTCATGTACATCAGGGCACCATGCAGGTTGTCAACCTTACGGTATTCAATCGCTGTCATTACACGGCCTCCGGTTTAGCACTATATTCCACCCTTATCACATCCAGCTCAGTACAAAGTTGATCGCGAAATGTATTCATTTCTTCTAGCTGTTCACTACTATAGGTCGACTTAAGACGCTTCAATTGCACGATACTCTTTAATTGCTGTAACTGCTCTACCGGCACCCCCAGCTTGATCAATGCCTTACCTTCGTCGTGCAACAACATCACCATGTCCAGCAATAGAAACTGTTTCTCTGGTGAGCAATAACTGTCGACTTGATCAAGAGCGCTTTGCTGCAAGATAGCCTCCTTGATCAAGGCCGTGCTTTCCAGCGCCCATCGTTGTGATGATGACAATGCCTCCGGTCCCACCAGATTAACGATTCTTTCCAGCTCATCGGCCTTGGCCAGTAACGCAAGCGCCTGCTCACGACGTTGCGCCCACCTTTTATCAACATGCTCTGCCCACCATTCGGCGGCCTTGTGCTGATAATCTGAGAAGCTGTCCTGCCAAGATACCGAGGGGTAATGTCGCGCATCAGCCAGGGGTTTGGAGAGCGCCCAGAATGTGCGAATAATTTCCTTGGTATGACTGGTGACAGGTTCGGAAAAATCCCCCCCCGGTGGGCTGACTGCGCCAATCAGGCTGACCGATCCACTTTCACCATCAAGGGTTTGGACTGATCCCGCGCGCTCATAGAATGCCGCCAGACGCGAAGATAGATAGGCAGGGTAGCCTTCCTCAACCGGCATCTGTCCCAGGCGCCCAGCCACTTCGCGCAGAGCCTCGGCCCAACGACTGGTGGAGTCGGCCACCATCACCACATCGTAGCCCTGATCACGATAATACTCGGCCATGGTGACGCCAACATAGATGCTGGCTTCACGCGCAACCACCGGCATATTGGAGGTATTTGCTACCAGAAAGGTACGCTCCATCAATGATCGACCGCTATAGGGATCAGTTAACTTGGGAAAGGATTCGAGTATATCGACCAGTTCGTTACCACGTTCACCACAACCCACATACAGTACGATATCTGCATTGGCCCAGCGTGCAATCTGCTGTTGCACCATGGTTTTACCTGCGCCGAATGGCCCCGGCACAGCTGCTTTGCCCCCTTTTAGCAATGGAAAAAAGGTATCCAGTACACGTTGCCCGGTCAATAGTGGGTTGCTTGAATTATCACGTTCGCTATAAGGTCGCGGTTGGCGTACCGGCCACTTGTGATACATTTTCAAATCACTGATATGCCCTTGTTTATTACGCAAGCGAACCACTACCTGCTCTACCGTATAGTCGCCTTCTAGCGCATGCTCCACAACCTCGCCTTCACAGTCAGGTGGAACCAGTATCCTGTGTACGATGGTTTCAGTTTCCTGCACCGAAGCAATAACCTGACCGGGTTTTAGGGTAACACCTATATGCAGCTTATCATCTGGGATAAAGTGCCAGAGCGTATCTCTATCCAGCGCGTCAACCTCCAGACCACGACTGATGTGTTGCCCGCTTAATTCAAGGATACGATTGAGTGGACGTTGTACTCCATCAAAAATCTGTCCCAGCAAGCCCGGACCTAGCTCTACCGATAACGGGTGGCCTAATGCCTGCACCAGCTCTCCCGGTTTTAAGGAATCTGTTGATTCATATACCTGAACCAGCGCATCCCCGGCTCGCAGATGAATCACTTCCCCCACTAGCCCCAGTTTACCAATCCTGACCTGTTCACCATTGGTAATGCCTTCCTGTTGAATAGTGACTATAGGCCCATTGACTTCTATCACCTTACCCATGAGTAGTTGCCTCTATGCTGAGAACTTTTGAGAAAAGACGCTCAAAAATAGTTCGTAACAACTCATCTTCACGACGCGTAATAATGCCTTCAAAGGTATTATCGATCATCATCGAACCATCCTCTGTCATCAGCCGCAGTCCACCGCTACACTCACATAATTCTTCAGAAAGCTGCACCTTAACGCCCAGTTTTTCAGTCATCTGTTTCCATGAGGCTGCATAATTCTGACGATCCCTGTGGTTAAGCTTTGCTACCATACCGGGCTCGGCAAGTTCTTCAGCAGCTTTGGCTAACAATTGAGTAAATATGGGGTCATAAGCCTTTCTATCCTGTGCTATGTCCGCTACCTGTTGATGAACCTTGTCCATCACCGACTGCACCAGCCCCCAGCGATGTCTATCCAGCGAGGCCTGCAACTTGATCTCATTCGCCTGTACTCGGCGCTGGTATTCACGTTCAGCATTTTCATTGGCAGCCAGTAGCTCCTTCTGCTCCATTAACTTCACCTTGGCACGCGCATCTTCCATCATTCGAGCGCGTGTCATCTGCCCCTGACTGACATGTTCTTCAGTCAATACCCTGGCACGCTTAATAATTGCATCCTGTAATGCTTTAACCTGATTTGTTGAGTCATTCGCCATTGAGAAGCTCCTCTACTGCAGAATTACCCAGCACCCGTGCAATCAAATGATCAACCGGTGCCTGATATTTATTAGCCGAAAGAATGTCTGGAATTTCACTGATTAAGATATGCCCGCCTTCATTGCGTATCTGCTCAAGTAGTGGCAGATCAGCCTTTAACAGATTCTGCTGCAAATAGATTAACGCGCTCTCCTTATTGCGTAATAACTGAGTCAGAATTTTTTCAACCTCAGTGATATCCAGATCTGCATAGGTTTCTATACCCAGCAGGGCAAACCCATCCATCAAAACACTATTTCCGATCGCCAGCTGGCGCATTAGATTTTGCCCAGCAACAGGATAGTCACTACCAGACCATAAATCGCAATACCTTCACCCAGCCCTAAATACACCAGAGTACGTCCAAACATTTCAGGCTTTTCAGTAATCACCGCCAATGATGCGGCACCAACCGAACTCACCGCAATTCCAGCACCGATGGTTGCCAGCCCCGTGGGCAGGCCAATACCAATCAACGCCAGACCATAGCCGATACTGATTTCCCTGGCCCCCTCAACAGCTGCGGTTTGTGCAAAGGCTTCATTGATGCCGGACAGCAACATCAGGCCGATGCCCCCGACGAATACCAGTAAATTAAGCCCAACACTACCTCGCACCCAGTTAGGAATACGCGTATTTCGTTCAACCGGATTAAACTGCAAATAAATGCCCAGTCCGATTAATGACAACATGCTAATAGTCAATAAAATGGTTAGCGTACTCATAATGTTCTCCTGTTGTTAAATAGTGTCTATTTTCAGTGGTTGATAAGGCTTGCCCTTACCACTGAAAAAACGTGAAAATCCTTCATAGTATTCAAGGCGCAGGCATTGGATCGCTACTATCGCCCCTTCCAGCACGATGATAAAAATATTACCCAGCACGATAGCCACACCATGCCCGAAGGTATCCAGCATGGCTGCCAGCGTAAATACAGCAGTCGCCAGCGCGATATGATTGAGTGAAAAAGCAGCAATACGCAGAAAAGACAGGGTTGCAGAAACGTTATTGATGACAATCTCCAGCCCTTCAACCATCACCACCATAACGCGCTCCACCAGCGAGCCCGATGACTCCTGCCATTGGTAATAAAGCATCATCAGCATGGCTATCAATATAAGCAATTTAATACCCGTACCAGCTATAGAGGGGAGTGAATCTGCCGTGATCAGATAGAACACCGCCAATAGATAAAAGGCCAGCCCTGTAACACCCAGAGGACTGTAAAGTGCCTGACGATAGAGCCCCATCACCCAGGCATTGCGTATCGACAGCAGGTTGGCGATGATGAGAAACCCTATTCCCCAGTACAGTGCCAGACGTAATACCTGCTGAGGGTCTTCCATTGGAGACATCCACAATGGATGCACAATATGCTCATAGCCAAACAGGCTGCCGTAAAAAAAACCGAACATGATCGAAGACGCGCCAGCGAGACTGCCTATCACAGCGAGTGCTGGCAGGCGTCGAATAAACATCAGAGCGCCCACTAAAATCACACCGCCATGTCCAATATCTCCAAACATCATGCCAAACATAAGTGTATAGCTAAGTGCAAACAGAAGACTCGGATCATACTCTCCATACTGGGGCAGTCCGTATTGATTAATCAGCGCATTAAAAGGCTTGATCAGCCAGTTCTGGCGTAACTTGGTCGGTACACTGGATAGTTCATCCTGAGTGGGTGATTCAAATAGCAGTTGGTAAGGATATTCCAGTCTACCCTGCAGGCTCTGCTCTACTTCTTTCTCGCGATACTCAGGAATCCATCCCTGAAGGGTGACCAGACGTCCTTTTCCTTTCAGATAAGCCGCTACATAGGCGTAGGGCATAGCCTGATAAACCAGCTCTCCCGCCTGTTGCAGCAATGACTGATTGCTCTTTACCAGTTGCTGCAGTTGCTGTTGCCCAAGCTCCAGTTTCTGATTGATACCCTGTTTTTTAGCTTTTAACTTTTCACTCACCGTATGCGGGTGATCAGTAAATTCTTCAGGAATCGAAAGCTCTCTGAAATCAGCCGACCTTAGCAGTTCCTGCATCTCCTGCGCGTGCTCTGCAGAGCCCACGATAATGACAAAATCTGAACCTTCAAAGGTATAGAAACGATCCAGCACGTAACCACTAATCGATAATGCGCGCCGTAGCTGCTCAGTATTGCTGCTCGCAACCATACCTGTTTGTACATTTAAAAACTGACTTTTGCGCCCCAGGCGCTTGAGATCAATATCCAGATTAATAAAGCGTTGCAAACTACCCAGTAATTGATTAACGGCACTGATCTGTTCCTTTAACTGTCGCTGTTGCTCCTCATACTGTGAAACCTCAGACCACAGGATTTTCAGCTTTTCATCAACTTCATCAAGTTGATCAACTGAGAGCAATGTAGATCGGGTTAAGGTGAGGTCCTGTTTAGCAGGGCTTTCGATATAGGCATGAATTTTTTTGTAGCGCGACAGAATACTATGAAAACTTTCCTGAAACTCATCGGCGGGATTATCCAGCAGCAACTCACCTTCATCCGCTATTTCCTCAAGATGCACCACCGAAAGCGCGGCAAGAACATTTGCCGCCAGCTGAGTATCATCGGCAATAAGCCTCAGTTTCATACGTTTCATGGTGACAGGAGTACTTAACATTAGCTCTCAATCCCCACAGCCTGCCCGATCAACTCTTCACTAAAGCCTAATTGTTTACCTTTAATTATCGCTAATAGATACCGGGTTTCTGCTTCGCGTAATAAGAGATAGGAAAACAGTCGAGTCATATCAGAATAATGATGACTCAGCCCCTTTTTAGCAGCCGACTGATAATACTGCTCCATGATCTGTTCAACCTCGAATATATTATGCACAGCAGACAGCTTCTTCTTCAACACGGGTGGTAGCTCTTCTATCACTTCTGCAAGCGACCCTTTACTCGCCAGCTTCATCAACTGAGAGGACTGTAAGCTTTTACCGGAAGCGGTTAGCAGGTAATAAGATCGAGCCGCTGACAACCCATATGAAAAACGATACCTCAATAACCAGAGCAGATTAAAGCGATCCATTAAGATGCCAAGAACATTATTCAGGTGCATCTGTTCTTCATTGGAGAGAAAGCGAGCACGAGTCGAAAGCTCAACAAAGAAATTACGATCTATGGCTGAATCCAGAGAAAAAAGATCATGCCCCTGCTCATCAAAAACCCGCCTCGCCTGGCGCACAATGCCACCATAGGCCGTCTGCTCCAGTAATCGCAGCATTTCAAATGGATCGTCGGTTTCCAGTAAGGTCTTGACCGGTAAATCAGCATACTCGCCCAGATTAACCAATTGCACCTGCAGCTCCGATTCTGTCACTCCAGCAAACTTACCACGGATAAGCACCTTTAGATTAGCCAGCTCAAACCATCGAATGGCATGTTTCAGAAAACGGCGCTTATTACCATTTAAGGGGCGTAGTAAGAGTTGAAAATCGAGATACATACTACGAGTTATCAACCAGCGTAGCTGAGGTATAGGGATGTCCAGATTATGCTCAGGTAACACTGTTTGAATAAGTGCTGGTAGCTGTTCCAGATCACTTGCCACTATCCGATTTAGAACGCTATCATCCAGCAGACGCTGGACCATCAGATCGATACGGGTAGAGAGGTAAGAATCTGAAGAAGCCGTATTCATCAGCTAATTTGATCAAACAGAATGAGTTTGAGGGCATGCTCGGCGGCTTCATCGGCATGCTGTTCGGCCAGTGCTCTGAGCTCTTTATTACGCTCGTCGTATCTCACCTTAATCTCAGCAATACTTTGCACTGCACGTTCCTGTGCCTTATCACTGAAAGCCTGGTGCATCTCTGGCAACCGATCATGAAACTGCTGTTCAAGAGCCCGCGCATCATCGACAGCCTGCTGAATGATGTCATCGCGTTGTTTTTCTCCCTGTGCAACGATGTTCTCGGCCTGTTGCTCGGCCTCCAGCAATTCTTTTAAGGACTCATCCATCTAGCTGTACTCCTGTGATTGCATCTACAGATAATAGTATAGTATGACGCAGACTACAGCTGCATATTGATTTACATCAACGGAATCTCGCTAATCCATAATTTTTTTGAACCTATCAGGCCAGCCACTCCAGACATTGCCAGAGCCAACAGCCCGCCCAGACCAATCACCACCGATATAAATTGCCACCGGGCGTCGATACTGCCATATCGGCGGGTGTACGCCGGGGAACTACCACGCTAAAAGGCGGCTGAATTACTATGGAAGGGGGAACTATAGATCCTGAAAAACCCTACAAGATCGCTGCTTGGGCAAGTATTAACCGCGCCCCGGAAGGTCGCCTGATGTGGGATATCGTGCATGACTATATCCGGGTATGGCCAGCTAAGCTAACCTTAAGCTATCAAAAAAGACCTCGCTCAAGCGAATTTTTTCCGCCTATATTTCAGGATTAATTCATTTGAAAAATATCTTCATAATGACCGTGCACAAGCTATTTTAGCAAAGGCTATTATTCCTGACAGGCTTACACTGCAGTAAACTGCTTAATTAATTTCTTAAGGAACTTCTGATTATTTCACAGGCTCCTGCGGCACAAGGTTGTAGCGCCAAAATCAATGGCTGCAAGTCTTTGATTTTGAGAGAAAAGCGAAAATCGAATTTTTCGTTTTTCTCGCTCTGAGAATTCAGGGGTAAATTATTCAGAGCTTCCTAAAGGTTGACACGGACCCCGATTAATTAAACTGGCTGACTTTAGATAAAGTCAAATTCAAGTTGGCTTGTTCGTCTCTCTTCTTTAGTCCATTCTTGCTGCTGCATATTTCTTTTTGAGAATTTTCGCGCCTCTATTTTTACGCCATTAAAGCTCTTTCCATTTAACTCCCTGATTAAATCATCTGCTGATTCAAAGCTATTAGTTTTTATGAGCAGAAAATGTGAGCCCGTTTTTTCATGTCGGTGCGCAGAAAAATCAACTGACATTTCATGATTCCCAAGAAAGTGCTTAAGATCTATAAGTGTGCTATCTTCAGGCAGGTTACCAACGAATATCAGCATGATTTTAAGCCTATAATTAAAGTAATTTAATAATGCACCATAGTACAACTTAACACGTATATTTACCTCATAACATATACAGTTTTCATGCTACATAATTAAGATTACAAAGTAATTAACGTGATAAGTAATTATACACAACACTCAACATAATCAATTCTTCAACGACAATACTATGAGTGAGTACACTTTTTTAATAAATATATACAGCTTTGCCATCATTGAACTCAAGTGGCTTTAAACTACACAACTGGATCAAGATCATCATGAACTGGAAAACCGCATACCGCTCATTTTATTATCAGAATGCTGAACAACCAGCTGACATTATTCTGTCACCGGACAAAACTGCATTGCTGGTGATCGATGTCCAGAATACCTATATGCAGCCCTCAGATGATCCCGCCGAAGCGGCACGTTGGCAGCCATTTTATGATCGAATGAATCATCAGGTTATCCCCAACACGGCAAAGCTTATACAAGATGCTCGCCAACGTGGCGTCGAAGTTATCTTTGCACGTATCGCCTGCCTTAAAAACGATGGGCGGGATAGATCGCTGAGTCAGAAAAAACCGGGGTTTAATTACCTGTTGATGCCGAAGAATAGCGAAGAAAGCCAGATCGTCCCTGAGCTGGAAGCACAGGGTGATGAGATTGTAGTCACCAAAACGACAGACAGTGCGCTCACCGGCACCAACCTGCGACTGATATTGAACAATATGGGTATAGCGCATGTGGTTGTCGCCGGGATATTCACTGATCAATGTGTGTCATCTACGGTGCGTAGCCTGGCGGATGAAAGCTTTAGTGTTATTGTGGTGGAGGATTGCTGTGCGGCAGCAACGCATGAGTTGCATCGACATGAGCTGGAGATTATTAATATGATTTATTGTCATGTTGTAAGTTCTGAGGAATTGCTCGGGTTTTACTCCTGATTAACCTGCCGTCATTCCCTGAATGTATATCTGTCATAACGAAGTAAATTGCTCGGCTCGGGCTTCCTTTCACCCTAGCACCTAAGTCCCTTCAGGCGCCCTGCATTTTCCGCATACATACCATCCATGGCAATAAGGGCAATTTCGAAAACAGGAAGCTCAAGCAAAACCTGGACTTCCTAATAGGATTAAAACTATGGGGTAGAATTTGCAAAATAACAATGAACAGCATGAGAAAAGGATTTAATTTGTACCTTACCCTCGTTTTTTGCATAGTAACAAATTCAGGATTGCCTCTGCTGTAAAAGTTGTGGAAAATTTATCTTGATATCGAGAGCCGTCTATCCAGAAGCAGTGGCTAACTATAACCATGGTTCTGGATGATTGAGCTGACTCGAAATCACTAATTTGTGAAAATGGGAGATAATAAAATGGAACAGCTAACTGAATATGTAAAAGATCAAATATGGATTCTTGAATATCCAGTGCGTTATGCGGGCATTGATTTGTTTGGTCGCATGACCGTAATCAAGATGGATGATGGCAACTTGCTAATACATGACCCCTGCGCCATGACTGACAAGGTGAAGGAACAACTAGACTCAATCGGCACAGTCAAATACATCGTAGTACCTGGTTCTTACCATCATTTATTCGTACCCGATTTTCAGCGCATGTATCCAGACGCCGAGACGTTCATTTGTCCTGGGCTTGAGAGAAAAAGACCTGATATAGAGTTTGACTGGATACTGGGCAACAGGCCTGATCCTCGCTGGAATGACATGTTGGAGCAAGTTGTCGTTCAGGGTACCAGGTACATGTGGGAAGTCGCTTTTTTTCATAAACCTTCCAGCACGCTTATTCTGGTTGATTTACTTGAAAACATTGGCGACGACTACAACCATACCGCAAGCCTGTACCTGAGGTTCTGGTGGAAGGTAGTATTCAGAATGTGGAACAAGCCAAAAGCTGCTCCGGAATATCAAATGGGATGGGGGCAAAAAGCTATCGTTAAAAAATCACTGGAAACGATCTTGGGTTGGGATGCTGAGAGAGTTATTCTGGCTCATGGTGAACTGGTGGAAAGCAACGTAAGCGAAGTGCTGCGTGTAGCATGGAGAAACGTCCTGTAAAAGCATTGAAGAGTAAGATCGGCTCAGAGAGCAATATTTTCTAATATTATAAAATATTGCTCTCTGAGCTGTTTTTACCACAAATATGGCGATTTTATTCGTGAATTGATTCATCAACGACATCTTTCATTTATCTATTCCATCTAAATATATTTGAAGTGCTCTAACACCTAGCACAAGCAGAGGAAAAAAGTTGCCGAGAGAGGAACAGTCGGCGCAACTTTTTGACCGTATTTTTTCGTTTGTTAGATTTTTTATTCAATACTTCCATCTACAGAAAACGCCACTATTACTTGATTTGGGACTTGTTTAAAGTACTTGCTGATTGACTTTCTTGATATTTCTATCAGCTCTTCTATCTTTTTTCCTTTCGGTACCTCTCCAAAAGTAACACTTACGTTAGTAAGTGATCCGTTATTCCAATTAAACCCAACAAAAGGTTTACTTCCTACTGCATTTTCTAAATCATTTGCAACTTCTTGAGTGTGCTTAAAACCATCAGTCATGCTATCAACAGCTCCACATCCTGCTAATAAGAGCAGCAAAAAAAGTAACGAAATTTGCTTCACTGATCTTTACTCCTTCTATAAATCTAACATTCTAATTGAGCCGCAAGTTGCGACCAATCTCGGGGAATTACAAACGTATTATGAAGCATATTCACGTCCACTTTTAATAATCTTTTTAACACAATTTCAAAAACTTAGCGTCTCCATCGTCCATCATCCTTCAAAATTGTTATTCCGGGATTGACGAAAAGTTTCCGGATATTGAGATGCTTTCAAATTTTCAGGAGTTTATATTTCGTCAATGAGCGGTAAACGCGGGCATCCATATATTCTCGCCTTACAGGTCGCCCTTCAAAACTATAGATTTCGGGCTGATCCCAATAAGTCCTGTGTTATCCCATTACGCTTTCACGATTATGTAACTGCCAGCACCAATCATAAAACCACCAGCAACTTTTTTCATTTTATTATCCAAACCATGTCTGGAAGATATTGAAGCAACCTTTGTCGCAGAGAATGCATAAAATATTTTACTCCCACCCACAATAATGGTATCAATCAATAAAACTATTGCTATATCGGTTAGGGATAATTCTTTAAGGTTAATAAAAGCTGGAAACAGACTGATATAAAAGAAGATCGCTTTCACATCACCCAGTGTTAAAAATAGACCCGCAAAAAAGCTTGTTGCCAAATCCTCTTTTGTTGCTTTTTTTTCAATTTCGATGGCTGTTGATTTTGATAATGACAGAGTAAAGCCAAGCCAGATAAGATATGTTGCCCCAATGGATTTAATCGCCAAAAATAGCCAGCCCATTGATTCGGCAACTACGGATAAACCAAAAAACACTAAAAAAATAAATATTGCATCACCAGCAACTATACCCATAGAGACAGATATTCCATTAGGTATGCCATGAGTTAAAGATCGGGTAACAACAAGAGCAACCGATGAACTCGGGATAAAAGCTCCAACAGCCATTATTAACACCAGAGAAACAATCTCAATGAATCCCATAATTTTATCTCAATCAATTAATCAAATAGTTAAGCCTAACGAGACTTTAGCTCCCTCTTGAGACGTGATTCCATTCTGCTGATTTATCTCATAAATACCTGTCACTTTGCCGTCATTTTTGAATGATTTCAACTTTTCCGGTTTATGAAGAACCTGCAATATATGAGGATAAAAACTATTAATTTGTACCTGACCCTCGGTTTTAAACAAAAAACTATTCTTGACTTAATACCCTCTTCATTTAACTGAAGCCATAGCTGAATAGCTGAAGTTTAATTTTCTTTCAAGCTGTCTTTAAAGATTATCGTTTACTGTTCTATAAATATTCTAGTAAATTCTACTTCCGTTGTTGAAATCCTGTAATCCCTGTCTATAGAAGCATAAAATTCAATAAGTTGGTGTTGCTGATATATACTATCACCTTCCCAACAATATACTCGCATCAGCGATAAACTCTATTATTTAATACCTGCAACATGGAGAAATCTAAAGTGAACCCAGTAGTTAAACTATGTACTACAGCAGCTGTCCTTGGACTAGTCGCATGTGCCGCCAACGTGCCTGTACCCAAAAGTGGGCCTGTAGCTAATCTCAGCGTAAAAGTAACCAATTTTGCAGAGAATCGTTCATTGCTAAATAATGAAAATGTCTGGGTTACACTAGAGTCCAAAGACACGGATTGGGAAGGAGTCTATGTGTTAAAAAATGACGAGCCTTCAAAGGACTTCGTTATACCAGCCAGCACCAACGTAAACTTAGCGCTCAAACTGATGCAGGGAGGCGGTGGTTTTTCCAGTTCATGCGGAGCCCAATTCGACCTCACGCCTCCAAAAGAT
>JBNKPX010000065.1:0-19281 GCA_050295575.1 Gammaproteobacteria bacterium
AAACTCATGAGGAACATCATCTACATTTTCTAATTCGAACATTATTTCTAGCATTGCACTTATTTACCAATAGGAAACATCGTTATTACTCGATTCGCATCATCAGCATCAACAATGACCCGATATTCAGCCTTTTTACCATTAATTACCATTTTCTTTTCGAACCGCTGAATCCTTGCGCCAGGGTCCGACATTCTCTTCCCTTTAATAACTGGGGTCATAATAACTGGGGTCAGATACAAATTAAATCAATTATCCTTTATTTTCTTGCGCCAACCTACTGGCCTGCCCACTTTTTTGGGCTTTAATCTCCTGCCTGTAAGCTTCTCCACCTCATCCTTAAATCGGTCATTACCCAGTGCCATTCCTTTGTTTAAGCCACTTCGTATTCCTGCTAGCAGTTCACCTTCCACATGGGCATTAAACAATGCTTTATATCTGCGCATCCGTGCATCTTTCCTTTTACTGAGTTTCAAATATTCAGGATGTGGTGTACACAACGCTGAGCTTCTCCCTAATGCATTTATCGGATAACTCGACCAATTATACTCTCCAGGATCTTTTACCATATTCGCTCTAACTGGATTCAATTCAATATACCGATAAACCTCTAACAGATAGACTTCTGTCTGCACCAGACAGGATTTGTATCGACCTTCCCAGAGGGTTCCACTGCGCTTATATTGATAGTTGAAGTATTGTACATAACGCCGCCCGACTGATTGCATCAGCTGACTGATAGCGCCATCTACTTGAGGCGTACAAAGCAGGTGGACATGATTGGTCATCAAAACCCAGGCGTGGATGTCTACCGAAAACTTGATGGCATATTCCTTTAACCAGTTTAAGTATGCAGCATAGTCTTCTGGCGCTGCAAAACAGGTTTGTCGGTTATTTCCTCTTTGGATCAAATGCACAGGCATTCCTTTAGGAGATACCCGGGGGAGACGAGCCATACAACCTCCTTCTATTTACCTTAACTGATAACTTACGGATTATAGCACTTTAATATTTAATTTGTATCTGACCCCAGTTATTATGCGTTCTGCGAAATCAGCGGCATTAAGCGGGAGCTTAATGCTTTCCTATTAAATTATTGCGTAAAAATAAAAATCACCCAGCTGCTTTGACCCTATTCTTAGAAGTTGGGTGTCCTTTATATTTGCTTTATATTTGTTATATTCGCTTTATATTCGTTATATTCGGTCATTCCTATTTCTCTGGCACTGAATTCACGCTGACCAGTCGCGATTTGCCCAAATCTATACCCCGCTGTAGCAGCGGAAGCTAAAGAACCAGCCACATTAATCGCCGTCATTACAGAGCCAATAGAAAAATGTCCACTCGGATCGATATTGTTTACCGGATCAACATTCGCATAGGTGTACTTGTGCAGACTCTGCGGATCACTATTATACCCCATCCACGTATCCATCTGTGTAAACCTGGAAGTATGCGGATCATAGTACCGTGCCCTGAGGTAAACTAATGGAACTTAAAAAGTGATTGATTTTTTGGTGTAATTTAAGCGGCAAAAAAACCGTCTATAGAGCTTTTATCTATAATTTAGAAACCGTTCAATATATCAATATATGGCTATATCAATATATGGCTGTCCATGATTATTTTTATCTCGGCGCACTGGGTGACCCTAATTATTCTCGCAATTACTAATCATCTGGGAGCAATTCTAGATTTTCAGGTAAACCATTTCCTAGTACTCCAAGACCATTCAGAAGTATATGAAACTGCACACCTCCCTCAGGCATTTCATAAAGTTTGGATAGCTCTCCACTCACCCTTTTAGAAGTCAATACACGAACATACGAAAACTGTTCATCATAGCCTTCATAATATAAATTGATCCATGTTGGAACTTTGCCATTCACATAAGTAAATTTTACAACTTCATGAATTGATAAATTCACCAATTTCTCTGGTGGTAGCTTCCTGCCACCTAGATATTTGAGGTAACCATAAGCAAGGGCATTTTCATATTCTTCTGGAAGACCGAGTAGAAGTTTTACTTCTTTAGGCAATTCTCTTTTTGCTCTATTCTCAGAGTATTCAATACATTTTTTTATATGCTTTTCAAAAGAGTCGAAGTATGTTTTTTTTTCAATCATGATTGTATGCCTACTGGAGCTTAGCCTTACCTGTCAGTATTGCTCCATTGATAACCTGTAAACCCAGACTATTACTAATCACCCATTCGAAACCTGTCGAACCGGGTATATCCACAGACCGAAGTCCTAAATCTTCACCTATTGGTGCTCTGTGCATTCCAGAAGCAATTCTAATAGCTTTAGGAACTATTAGCTTCAAAACCCTGGTTGATCTGGCACCATTTTCTGCTGCTTTAGCATAGGCAAAATGACTTGCAGTAAAAGGATCTTC
The DNA here is from genome assembly GCA_050295575.1 of Gammaproteobacteria bacterium. GTDB lineage: Bacteria > Pseudomonadota > Gammaproteobacteria > JACNJF01. Next base: position 2,398 of record JBNKPX010000065.1, read on the forward strand.
GGCAAAAAATGTCGGTATATCCCTGAATCCATTTTTTCTAATCTTACTCGCTGCATTTGCAGTAGTTCCATGAAAGTAAATCTCATCCGGTCCATCATTATCTTCTTCTGTCTTAGTATCAAGCAGTCCAGATATCTTTGCTCCCGCCACACCTGCCATTCCCGCCAGAACCAAGAGTCCAGCTCGTGAAGTTGCTGAAGATCTGGCCGCCTGAAATAAAAAGCTTCTTCCAGCCGAAGTCCTAGCCAAAATCCCTATAGTTCTTATAACTCCTATTCCCTCTCCAAGCGAGAATTTGCCGGTTGGATCAATATTGTTTACGGGGTCAGTCTCCGCATACAAATACTTATGCAGACTCTGCGGATCGCTATTATTCCCCATCCAACTATCCATCTGGGTAAACCGAGCCGTATGCGGATCATAGTATCGTGCCCTGAGGTAATACTGCCCCAACCCCTGATCATACTGTTCCCCGGTAAACCGATAGTCGTTTTCCGTAGTTCCTGTCTGGTTCAGCCCCTCACCAAAAGCCTCATAGTCATAGCTGTCAGTAATCGTGCCGGTACTGTCAGAGAGCTGCCTGGTACTGCCCAGCCCATCATACTGATAGAACCGAGTCTCCGCTCCCCTGCTCTGGCTGATCAGATCCAGCCCATAGCTATAGTCGACCGTCGTCGTACCGCTTTCCAGTTCCTGCAGCACTTGCGCATAATCCCGGTTTTCATCTACCACGAAGCTAGTGCTGGTTGCACCTTCAGTGCTGCCGATACGGATGCCGTTGTGGTTGTAGCTATAACTGGCGATCTCGATGCTATTGTCGAGCAAGGTATTGAGCTTGTTGCGGTCATCGTAGACGTAGCTTCGAATATTGCCGTCGAGCGTTTCGCTCTTGAGGTTTCCGTTAGCGTCGTAGCTGTAGCTGGTTCCGCCCTGCGACTTGAGTCGATCATTGGTATCGTAAAGATAAGATGTCTGCACACCATCGATTGTGCTATAGCTGCGGTTGCCCACCCAGTCATACTCGTAGCTTGCACTATAGTTGCCGTTGACCGCATCGGTGATGGTCTCACTGGTCAGGCGGTACAGGTCGTCATAGCTGTATTCGCTGTATCTTCCATCGGCTTCGGTTAGGCTACGCCTTCTGCCGGTTTGGTCGAGTCCGTAGTCGTAGCTTTCGAGGATGTTGCCATTAATATCGGTGATGGTCAGCAGGTCAAGCTGATTGACATCGGTGTAGTCATAATCGGCCATGTTGCCGTTGGGATAGGTAACCGTATCGAGGTTGCCAACGTCGTCATAGGTATAGCTAGTCGTGCCATTGGCATCTGTCACCGTCTCAAGCCTGTTGAGAGTATCGTAACCGTAGCTGGTCAGTGTGGTTTCGCTACCGCGTATGATCTTGACCTCGGTACGATTGCCAGCGTCATCGTAGGCATAATCGAGCCTGGTGCCGTCGGGCTGGATCAGGTAGTCGAGCCGGTCTCGCGCATCGTAGAAGTACTCGGTCACGCCATTGGCGTCAGTGACGGTCTTGACCTGGTCGTTCTCCCAGTAGGTATAAACAATCGCTGGGTCGTTGGTGAAGTCGATCCTTTCCACCCGGCCCATGTCATCGTAGGTGGTGGTGGTCACCTGGCCGTTGAAGTCGGTATGGGTTTCCGTGTGGAGGCTGTCGTCGTAGACAAAGGTTTCGGTCATACCTTCAGGGAGCTTACGACTGAGCACTCGTCCGTGATAATCATAGGTCCAGTACGTCGTGTGGCCGTTGGCATCGGTCTGGGTGAGTTTGTTGCCGGATTCGTCGTAGCTGTACTCGGTATTGGGTACCCGTTGCAGATTAATCTCAACATCCGGTTGCACTTGCCACAGGCGGCCCAGGTCATCGTAACGGTAGTCGGTGGCGATGCCTCTTTGATCTATCGAGCGGATGCGAGCACCCATCGCATCGTAGCGCTGTTTGGTCGTGGTGCTATCGTGGTACTGGGTCTCGATACGCTGGTCGAGTTCGTTGAGCACATAATTCGTGGTGTGAAGTAGTGCATCGGTTTCCCATTCAAGTTCACCGTTGGCGTAGTAACCGAAGTCGTGGCGGATCGGGGCGCCATTGAGGTAGCGGATCACTGCCTTACGCTTGCCAGCAAGATCATACTCGTACTCGGTCAGGTTGCGTTTTTCGTCCCATTCATACTGCACCCAGCCCTGCGGTGTGTATTTCGTTTCGGTATAGCTGCTATCGGGATAATGGACCTTCCACTGGCGACCTGCATCATCGTATTCATAGGTTGTCGTACGCCCCATACGGTCGGTTACCGTTTCAAGTAAGCCTTCACGAGTATAGGTTCGGTGCTCGCTGCTGCCATTGGCGTAGTAGGTATCTGTCAGACGACCGTAACCGTCGTAGGTATAGTCGGTCCAGACACCAAAGCGGTCTCGCTCCTGGTCGATGTTGCCAACCGGATCGTACAGGGTCTCTGTGTAGGTTGTATCTGGATAAACGGTTCTAGTCCGACGATTGGCGGCATCGTAGAAGTATTCGACGCTCTCCTCGGTGACTACGCCATCCACCGTCCGTTCGCGGGTTTCGGTCTTAACATTATTGTTGTCGTCGTAGGTATAGGTGATCGTCCCGCTGACTGGACTGGATTCGGTGTGTTTCAGGCCAAACCAGGGACTCGTGGAAGGATAATAGGTATAAGTGGTCGTTATACCTCTCAAATCCGTGGTGGAGATAAGGTATCCACTAGAGAGCTCATTGGACGCGCTGTGCTGCACTGTGACACCAGTGTCCGGGTCGGTTACTTCTGGCATCAGGATGTCCGTCAGATTACCTGCGGCGTCATAGACCATTTCAGTGACACGACCAAGCTCGTCCTGAATTAGCCGCTCCTGGCCACGCGCGTTGTATTCGAGATAATCGACACGATTTTTTTCTGGATCCTCTGCCCAAAGCTGGTTGTCATCAGCGTCATATTTATCTGTCCAGCTGCTCGCACCTATGGTCTTAGTGGTCTGGTTACCGTTGGCATCATAGGTGTAGCTGGTGACGATATCGACAGCATAAGAACCATCTGTGATCACTTTGGTTTCGCTGAGTATATTGCCCTTGTCATCATAAGAATAGCTGGTGCTGCGGCCATCGAGATCGACGACCTGCGATGTACGCGCGGCGATGTCGTGATGGAACTCCCGGATAACTCCATTAATGTCCTCCTGTGCGTACAGGCGGCCGGAAGCATCGAAGTGATTTTTCAGTACGCGTCGCATCATGGGATCATGAATTTCGGTCAGAAAATGGTTGTCGTAGACATACTCCCAATGATCAAACGAGGGCGTTTCGAGAAGAGCTGGGTTTTCAACGTATTGTAGATCGCCGTGGGCATCATAGTGATACACATAGTCATGTCCAGCCGGGTCGGTAATTCGTTCAATTCGACCCTGACTATCACGGTGAAACGTGATCGACTTTCCTGAGGAGTGAGTGATTCCGTTTGCGCTATAGGTTAGTGAATTCCCATTAGGGTCCATTACTTTTTTAATGCCAAAGTATTGGTCTAATATATAAACATATCCTGTTCGGGTAGTTAGTTGATAGGACTGGGTATCAAAGGCATCAGTATCAATTATATCCTTAACTAGATTCCCACCATTTACATTGGTCAAATAGAGATTTTGTCCATCCAGGCTCACGAGCTGTGAATCTGTACCATCTTTAGCAATGAATTGAATGTCGAAATATCGACTGGCCAGCAAGGTACAATGGGGGTCAGAGACACTTTCTGCACCTCCTCCAACAGCTTTTGCAATCGCAACAAATTTTTCCACGTCTCCATTGGGTAACGTGATAGTAACTAACCGCTCTCCCTGAGGAAATGTACAACTACCAGGTAATGTGGTTAGACTTCCATTAATCTCAAATGTTAGTACTGTTGATATCTGGTTCCATCCCTGAGTAGGTTGACTTGATTCCTGAAGCGACAAATCCTGATAATCTACACTCCAGCCATATCCAAAATCCAACTTTGAAGATCGGTTACGGCTATCATAAGTACGGTGTATGGTTATAGGTATTCCTGATAATGGGATATTAATATCTTCTTCTGTAATGGAAAAGTTACCCACCTTAAGATTACCCTCAACGCTCACACGTACAGCATCAAAGCTTGATTGTCCATTAAGGTCAGTTGCTTCAAGGTAAATGGTGTATTGACCATTCATCAACATAGTTGGATCAAATGTTGCCAATAGCTGATCTGTTACATTCGCACTTCCTTCAGCCAAAATAGTAGTGTCGGTAGCTGAGCCAGTGGTTTTAAAATAGAACAACCTCCAGCTCGTCAAATTATCATCTGTAACAGTTGCAAATATATTTGTTGGAGCAGTGATAGTTGATTCGGTTACAGGTTGAGATATCTGTACTACAGGTGGCGTAATATCACTAGCATCACGAACAGCAAATACTGCAGTTTGAGACACAGTTTCATATTGATCTATTATCGTCGCTTCGACCTGATGTAATCCAATCCCCGTGGCTAAGATTGAAACAGTATTGGTATTATCTAAATTGACCACTTGTCCATCGACTTTTAGCGTCGCATTAGTTATTCCATGTGAGTTAACCGCTGTTACCTGAATCTGAACAGTTTCTCCCTCATCAACAATCTCTGGTGTTATATCTATTTGAGTTATTAAAGTTTTAGGACGATCGCGCACCTCTATTGCAAAATTAGTATTTGTTTGTAATTCTCCATCATCAACTGTAAGGGTAATGTTGTGAATACCTATTTGATTTTCCTGAGGCTGCCAGGTGATTAATCCATTTGAATCTATCCCCAGACCTAACGGCCCTTGTAAAATACTAAAACTGATAGCATCGCCTTCGCTATCTGATGCTGAAACAGGATAACTAAAGTCATCCAAAGCATACATGGATTGATCTAAAGGAACAGATAGAAAAATTGGTGCCGTATTTTCAGCAATATTAAGGGGATATGTTTGAGTAAACATATTTCCACTCGTATCAGTTACAGTCACATCAACACTGTGGCTACCAATATCTGCAGGCAACGGTATCCAGTTTATCAAGCCATCGGTTCCAATCCCTAAAGCAAGATCACTGACAACACTATAAGTTAAAGTATCATTCTCAGGATCACTCGCTATGACTTGATAAGTATAGCTTCTACCAACTACAGCGTTGTTGGATGGAGTACTGGTTATAGTTGGTGGTTGATTGTCAACTGGAGGCTCCGTAACTGTAATACTCCAGGATTGTTTAGTAACTACATAACCATCGGATGCATAGGTGGTAACATCAAAAACACCAGCAGCAGTCGGTACCCACTGAATTAATCCTGTCGTGTTAACGGTAGTCATTCCTTGAGGTCCTGAAATAATACCTAGACTTAATGAATTCCCATTTACATCTGTAGCATTAATTTGATAACTGTATATCTCTCCCACTACCCCAGAATCAGGCGGTGTAGAAGTGATAACTGGTGGCTTATTAATCGTAATGCTAAAACTATAATCTGCTGTACCACCACGTTTATCAGTGGCACGAACTGTGACTGGATTGACTAAAGCAATATCCCCAAGAGATTTCCAGTCCCAAACAATTTGTCCATTACCATGAACGACCATCCCAGTTGGCCCAGAAACTAAACTAGTAGTAACAGGATCAGATTCAGGATCTAAAAAATTCACATAACTAACATAGTTCGGTTTGGACTCTAATGCTGTCCTCTTTGGATTATAAGTTGTGTTACCAATAACGGGTGGTAAATTCACCCATAATGTGAAATTCTGAGTCGCTGTTTCTAATCCATCGCTAACTTCTATCTGCAAATGTATATCTACATGCTTAGAGTTAATTATGGCTTGAGCATTCGGCCATAAAACCAGACCGGTTTGAGAGTTGATTGTCATGCCAGGAGGTAAGGGGCTGGTGATACTATAGGTGAGTGAATCACCATTCAGATCTATTGCATTTATTTGATAAATGAAATCATGACCATCCTGAACTAAATTATTTGGGATAGAAGTAATTACTGGAGCATGATTAATCGAATTATCTGCAGCAGACCATGTCACATTAGTCGTTTGTGTATTGTCCCCACTAGATACATCAATCGTATCAAGACCTTCTAAATAACCATAATAACAATAGCTTGCATCACCTTTTAAAGTTGTAAATTGTTTACTTGTATTATCATTGGTACCTGAAACCCTGATACTAACTGGAGCTCTTACAACTGGTCCACCGAATTCATCATACGCATGTATGCCCAGGCAAACTTTTTCATCCAACTTAGGATTAGTAGAGGAGGCCGATATGGTTAAATTTGTGACCGGTTTTAATGATTGCACACCAAGCCCACCTCTATAACCATAGGAATAATATTCGTCGTAACCATACACCAATATACCTATTGGCTCCGGTGCTGATATATGGTGGCTACCAACATTAACTGAGATTCTTGCCACTGCATATCCAGAACCTGATATTGGTTCAAAGTTATAGCTTTCTATTTTTACACCATCTAATACAACATTATTGATGACCGAGACTGGAGCTGTCACATTGATAAAATTACGTGAAAAAATTGATGAAGGAGCAGTAAAAAGATGATCTTTGAGATATTGTTGGGTTGTGGGCAACATTGCCATAAATGGATCAGCCATATACTCTAATCCATAAGTATCTTCCCATGCAGTAAACGGTTCATTAGCCTTTAAAACATGATCACCATTTGATAAAGCTATTTGTGCAATTTGGCGACTGGCCCCGCCAACTACTGCGCTATGGAAATAGGAGGTATCAACAGGTTTTCCATCAAGGGTCAGGCTATCAATATTAGCCGCATCAATCGCTACAAACACCCCATTATTAACTGAGTTTTCATCGATTGTTATTAAATGGATATCACCAGTGAGCTCAGCATTTCCATATTCACTTGAATATCTATAGTGAGGATCACTATGCCGTTTAATATCATCATAATTGTTACCATTAGAAAATTGTGCAACTGATATAGGATGATTGCTGGTTATTACCGCTGGTTCATCAATCATAATTTCATGAAATTCACCTTCATTTAGGGTGGTAATAATCTCCCCATTTATTTTTATCAGGCTGTTATCAACCGAAGCTAAAATTCGAAAAGTATCACCACCATACCTAGAATATAATGGGGCACTAACATAGGTATCACCCCAGAGTTCAAGTGGCACCATTTGGCTTAATAGACGGTCACAAGCCTTATATTCATTCGGAACAAAAACACAAGCAGATCCACCAAAAACTGCTATGGGTTTGTCTGCTTTAATTTTAGTTCCCGTAAAATCCCTTCCATCGTTACCATAAATTTGTAATTTATAAGTTTCTCCTTTATTTAAAACAAGTTTGAATTTTCCATCTACAATGTCACCATTACGGATAGGCATGCCAGATTGAGCTTCCGTTTTAGTACTTAACTGGACATTTACTGTTGTAGCGTCTTCTGTCGCCACAAATGAAAACCTGACATTAGAGTTCTCATAAGTCATTACCATATAGTCAGTTCCCAAAGCGTGCGTTGGTAAAACTGGCATCGCATCGCCATCGCTTTGACTGCTACTTAATGCATAGACAGTAACTTTGTCATCTGCAGTTACGTGAATCCCTTTATTTTGAATTCCATCTGAGTAGCTATGAGTAGTGGAATAATCATAGGAAGATCCTGTAGCTAACTCGACTTGAGTCACCTTATTGGCTTCAACAGTAAATGATTTAGTTGTTGTCCCATATTCAATTAATCCTGAAGTATCTTTTTGTGATGCAATCATCAACATCTGATGTTGAAGCCCCAGCTCATTGAACATCAACCAAAAATCTGAGGCCTCATGATTTGGGATTTCAATATCACTAACTACAGTAACGATAAAACTTTGCTTTCCTGGGATACTTTTTCCGTCATAAGCAATTACTGTGACTGATTGCTGGCCTAACTGATCAACTATTGGCTGCCAGGTTACTTCTCCAGTGACAGCATCAATAGACATTCCTTGTGGTGAATTCTCCAGAGAATACTGAATAACATCATTATCTATATCTAATGACTTAATAGAATAGTTATAGAGATTCCCAACCTTAGTTAAAGTAACGGGGTTACTAATAATAACTGGAGATGTATTAGATACATCATTAGGTAAAACCTCCAACTGAAAAGATTGGATGCTAGTGCCTCCTTTCGAATCAGAGACTAAAATTTCTACTTCATGAGCCCCTACATCAGAATCGATTGGTGACCACTTAAGAGCCTGTGTTGCGGAATCAATGGCCATTCCGTCTGGTGAAATATTTAACGAGTAGGCAATATCATCACCATCTGCATCATTTCCTTGAATTAAATATTGGTAATTGGTGTTTGCATACACAGTCAAGATAGGTGTAGAAGTTATCGTTGGCGCATGATTAGTCTTTTCAACAAGAATACTAAAGCTTTGTTCGACAGATAATGAATTAGAATCTGATACCAAAACTGTAACAAAATTTACACCAACCTGATCACTCCCAGGTGTCCAATTCACAAAACCGGTTACACTATCAATTGTCATACCTGCTGGAAACGTAACTAAACTATATTCCAGATTATCCTCGTCAGGATCAGCGGCTTGAATATGATAAGAATAAGGAAGACCCTCACCAGCTGAGATCAAAGGACTACTTGTGATAATTGGTGCATCATTAACAGCGGTTATTAATATGTTAACCTGAGAAGCTGTTGAATTATTTACTCCATCGTTGACTATAAAGCTGAAGCTATCTGATCCATAGAAATTCGCATCAGGTGTATACAACAAATCGGGGGCAACTCCAGAGAGCTGACCATGACCTGGTTCTGTTTGAACTTGAGAAATCAAACTATCTCCATCAACATCCGAGCCAATTAAGCTCAAATTAATGGACGTGTCTTCGGCAGTTGTTAATAATTGACTTATCGCTGTTGGTATATCATTGATAGCATTCACCTGGATATTAACCATAGCCATATCTGAGTCAGCAGTCCCGTCATTAGCGTTAAAGGTAAAGCTATCACTTCCGTTGTAATCTGCATTCGGTTGATAAACTAGATTAGGCGCTGTACCGGTTAATAGCCCGTGGGCTGGTTGCGTTACAACAGAGAAACTTAACGAATCATTATCCTTATCTGATCCTGTAAGAACGAGGTTGACGGCTGTATCTTCATCAGTTAAAACACTTTGATCTGCAACCACTGGAGCATCATTGACCCCATTAACAGCAATGAAGTATGTAGCTATATTAGAATCCGCCACACCATCATTGGCTTTTACTGTAAAGGTATCAAAGCCATTAAATTCAGCATTTGGCTGATAACTGAGGTTTGTCATAGTGCCACTTAAAACACCATTTACTGGTTGTTGCAGCACGACAAAACTCAACGCATCATTTTCTATATCGGTTGCTAACAGCGTAATTGCTAACGCCGTATCTTCATCAGTACTTAAACTTTGATTGTTCATCACTGGCGCGTCGTTGACAGAGACAATGTCTACTATAATTGTCGCTATTTCAGAATCGAGCGAGCCATCGTTTGCCACAAAATTAAAACTGTCCGATCCATTGTAATCCGGGTTTACCTGATACACCAGATTAGGGACCGTGCCGCTCAAAGTTCCATGAGTTGGTTGAGTAACGATTCGGTAACTTAGTGGATCATTATCAGCATCCGAAGCAACAAGGTTTACCGCAATCAATGAGTCTTCGTTTACGGTCAGGTTCTGACTGTGCACTAGTGGTGCCTGATTTACTGAAGGAGGCGTTCCCTGTGCACCCAAATCTCCAGCGAAAGGGACATGATTAATCTGCATCGGCCCATTCCATGAATGCGCAAACAGGTGGCCTTTGATAACACCAGACGGGTTGTTTATATCAGCCAGCGGCGCAAGGACACTGCCTTCGATGCTGATAGACTGAAACGTCAATGAGGTCGCTTGATAGAAGTTGTACACGACATGATCTCGCACATCCTCGAGTGATTGCATACCCATATTGGTCATGCCTGTCGATCCACCATTGATATTAAAGATATAGGTCGCGCCAGCCGGTGCACAGCTTCGATCAACGCTAAAAGTATGGGCCTGCAGAACTTGATCACCGTCTAATTGAAACACCTGAACATCAAGATCACAGGCCGCGGTCATATATAACCCACCCCATTGGAAAACTACGTTAGCATTAGGTTCCAGACTGGCAAGCGTTTCGGATAAATCAATCAGTTCGCTTTGGGCCTGGAGAAAATCTATAGGCAGGTCCGCACCAGACACGATACTTGCACCTTCCGCCATACCGTAACGGACTGCATCACCGACATCACTGGTACTTCCACCAGCCAAAATATTGCCGAAATTTACCTTGCCGCTGGGAAATTCGACATCACCACCAGCCACCAGTACTCCATCCGGCGGAGATGTATTGAGCTGTTGTCCGATGCTGTAGTTTTGTAGGGAGATATTACCACCCGCTGCCAGACGGCCTTCGACATCCGATGAAGACGCCGTGAAATCAGCGAAAACCAGCGCGTTGTATGTCTGGGTAGAACCAAAATCTTGCGCCCCCGAAAGGGTAGAGATGAAAGCGAGTAGTAGAAGAGAAACGGACACAGAGTTCCTTACCATAACAACAATCCTAAATAATTCCGGTGTGAAAAACATCGCCTGAGGCTAAATTATTTTGGCACCTCGCGACTCGTTCATAGTATATATATCAGATTTAGATTAAAACCAGCATCGAATCATCCAAAACATCAATCTGTGATCTGGATCCCAGAATGATTAGATGCAAATTGACCTACTTGCAAGCTCAAAAGGATACTGTCAAGTTAATGCTCCGTGTGAATTATTAGAGCATAATAATTAACTGTAGGTTATTGTTTCTATGTTTATGAGTGAGATATTTTCGGGTTAAAAATTGACCGATTTCACTTAACTTGACAGTAGCTATTGATTATAGAGAAACCTCATCCAAAGACAGGTAATTTTCAGCGCTGAAACGGCTGATTTTTCTATCAAAATTGATTCTATAAATTAGCAATGTCGGGGACACATTAAAGAATCAATCTATGATTGCTTTGCCCTGAGTTCGGTAGCTTCCAATAACCCATGAGGAATAGCAGCAGTTGGCACCATCCAATGACAGCTTTTGCGCAGTTATCCATATCTAAGACTTCGTAAATCCCGGCTGAAAATCTGTAAATAACCAACCAACTCGTGAATCCAGCTTTTTTTATACACACCTAAAAAAACGGCTAGATACTGTATTAATCTTATTATGCAAAAAGTAAACTACTCTCCCTCAAGCTTATGAAAGACTTAAATTAAAAGGACAGGTACATTCATGTGTTTTGCAATCTCAGCTGCGCTCATGGCGCTTCTTTGGCTTTATAGCGACTATATGCTGGAGCAGTATGCCCTGTCGATTTCGACCAGTGGTACTCAGTGGACCATGGTAGCCATTGGATGGGAAATAATACCGCTTATATGGCCGGTATTACTAATGGCAATGGTTGCAGCCAGTGCAGCGACATTTTTTGTGATGCGCCGCCTGGGCGGTAAGTAACGGGTTAAAATGTACACGGGGTCTCAGAGCCTTCCCCCGAAGTCTAACTCCCCTGCCCCTGCGTCACCTCAACAATCAACCTGCGCATCCATTGATGCGCCGGATTATTCTGCAGCAATGGACTCCAGGCCATACTTAACTCAAGAGGTGGTATTTCAAAAGGTGGTTCTCTAATGATCACTCGAGGGTTTTGCTGTTTCAGTTTGGCTGCTCGACTCGGTATGGTCACAATCAAATCCTTTTGCTCGGCGAGTGACATAGCGGCCTGATAATGCCGGGTAAAGATCGTGATATGTCGCTTCTTACCCAGTCTGGCGAGGGCTTCATCCACCCAACCCAGGCGCTGCACATCATCAGGATTAATCCCTACGCCTACACCCATACCGGTTTTACTTACCCAGACATGCTGGGCCTGTAGATAGCTTTCCAGATTAAAATTATCCCGAATAGGGTTCTGGGCACTGAACAGGCAGTCAAAGCTATCCTTCCAGATAGTTGTTTTATGAAAAGACAGGGGAATACTGTCAAAGCGGTTGATGACCAGATCGACCTTGCCCTGCTCAACATCCAGAAAGCTCACATCACTAGGGGTCATGATATCCAGCACAACACCGGGCGCTTCTTCGCGCAATCGATGCAATATACTGGGGAAGATGGTCGATTCTGCATAGTCACTGGCCATGATGCGGAACACTCGCTCTGAACTAGAGGGTTCAAAGGCGATTTGCGGCTGTACCGCCTTATCTACCTTGGCCAGCACATCGCGTATTATCGGCTGTAACTCAAGCGCTCGCTCGGTGGGTGTCATGCCCTCGCTGGTGCGTACCAGCAATGGGTCATTAAATAACAGGCGCAATCTCTTCAAGCCATTGCTCATCGCGGGCTGACTTAGGCCCAGATGACTAGCTGCACGAGTGACATTGCGCTCACGCAGCAATACATCAAGATATCCCAGTAAATTTAAATCGATCCGTTCTGTCTGCATGAGTAGTACCACTATTTGTTTAATGAATAGTAAATATAACCTCCATTTATTTCAATTATAAAGCGTGAAGACATAGTATTAACCCCGTTCTCAATTCCAAAAAATCAGGATTAACCATGACTCAATATAAAGATGATATCCAGGTAGCCGCTAACCTCTGCGCTAAAAATGGCGATAGCTGGAATGCAATCAACCCGGAATCTGTAGCACGTATGCGTGCTCAGAACCGTTTTCAAACCGGTATCGACATTGCAAAATACACCGCCGGTATCATGCGAGCTGATATGGCCGCTTATGATGCCGATTGTACTCAGTACACTCAGTCACTAGGTTGCTGGCACGGTTTTATCGGCCAACAGAAAATGATTTCTATCAAGAAGCATTTTGGCACCACCAAAAAGAGCTACCTGTACCTGTCAGGATGGATGGTTGCCGCACTGCGTTCTGAGTTCGGTCCTTTGCCTGATCAATCCATGCACGAAAAAACTTCAGTTGCCAGTCTGATCAAAGAGCTTTACACCTTTCTGCGTCAGGCAGATGCGCGTGAGCTGGGCGGTCTATTCCGTGAACTGGATGCCGCACGTGCTGCCGGTGATCAGATTAAGGAAAAGGATATCCAGAATAAAATCGATAATTATGAGACTCATGTAGTGCCCATTATTGCCGACATAGATGCCGGCTTTGGTAACGCTGAAGCGACTTACCTGATGGCAAAACAGATGATCGAAGCCGGGGCCTGCTGTATCCAGATCGAAAACCAGGTCTCTGATGAAAAGCAATGCGGTCATCAGGATGGAAAGGTTACCGTGCCTCATGAAGACTTCCTTGCCAAGGTTCGTGCCGTGCGTTACGCCTTCCTTGAGCTGGGTGTAGACGATGGTGTCATCGTTGCGCGTACCGACTCTCTGGGTGCTGGCCTGACCAAACAAATCGCCGTATCTAACGAGCCAGGTGATATCGGTGATCAATACAACAGCTTCCTAGATTGCGAAGAAATTTCTGTAGAAGATATGAAAAATGGTGACGTAGTGCTTAACCGTAGCGGCAAGTTGTTACGCCCTAAGCGTCTGCCTAGCAACCTGTTCCAGTTCCGTTCAGGCACTGGTGAAGATCGCTGCGTACTCGACTGCATTACTTCCCTGCAAAACGGTGCAGACATGATCTGGATCGAAACCGAAAAACCACACATCGGTCAGATCGGTGGCATGGTCAACCGTGTACGTGAAGTAGTTCCAAATGCCAAACTGGTTTACAACAATTCTCCTTCATTCAACTGGACTCTGAACTTCCGTCAACAGGTTTTCGATGCATGGCTTGAAGAAGGTAGAGATGTTTCCGCTTACGATCGAGACAGTCTGATGAGTGTTGATTACGATGGTACGGAGCTTGCTGATGTAGCCGATGAAAAAATCCGCACATTCCAGGCCGATGCTTCACGCGACGCAGGTATCTTCCATCACCTGATTACGCTACCAACCTATCACACGGCAGCTCTGTCTACGGATAATCTTGCTAAAGAATACTTCGGCGAACAGGGTATGCTGGGCTATGTACTGGGTGTTCAGCGTAAGGAAATTCGCGAAGGCATTGCCTGCGTTAAGCACCAGAACATGTCTGGGTCAGACATCGGTGATGATCACAAGGAATACTTCTCCGGTGATGCCGCACTGAAAGCTGGTGGTAAAGACAACACGATGAATCAGTTTTCATAGCAACCTGAATTTATTGGTGAAGCATGAATCAAGAGGATTAGACCCTGTTTAAAAATGAGGCGCCACCAGAAAGGTGGCCCTTTTTTGTGCAACAAGCATCAAGTTAAAGTATGTCAACGACCACTGGCTAAAAGCCGGTGGCCTGGGGTTACGGCTAAAAGCTGGTCATTCAGGCTAAAGCCTAGCTCCTGTGCTTATCATCAATAACCGGAGCCTCCTCTGTTCCTGTCATCACGAGCGACAGCGCGGTGATCTATGAACCTTACTTAAACCAAAGATTTCATCCTAAAAGGCTTCAAAACCCGATACGACTTATAATAAACTACAGCCTTTATTACACGTTATAGCCCTCTGAATTCAAAAATATGCACCAAACAAGAGCAACCACATCAATAGGTTTGCAAAGAAATCTAATTAAAAAATGAGCAGAATAGTTAAATATTGGTCGATTCTAGAACAGAGTATTTTCAACCAACCAAAAAATAATCCGGTGTTTGACACACCTACCCCTTTGGGATAGTGTGATCACTTACAAGAGTATTACTAAAAAATATAATTATGAGTGACAAGAGCGATATTCTGGTTCGTTTTGAAAACGTTCAGAAAAGTTACGATGGCGAAAGCCTTGTTGTTAAAAACTTCAACCTCGATATGCAGCGAGGTGAATTCCTGACCATGCTGGGACCGTCAGGTTCTGGTAAAACCACCTGCCTTATGATGCTAGCTGGTTTCGAACCGGCTACTCACGGCGAAATCTATTTAAATGGCGAACCCATTAACTCTGTACCTCCACATAAACGTGGCATTGGTATGGTGTTCCAAAACTACGCCCTTTTCCCACATATGACTGTAGGAGAAAATCTTGCATTTCCTCTTGAGGTTAGAAAGATGGGGAAATCCGAGCGTGAAGAACGCGTCAAACGGGCGTTGGATATGGTGCAGCTTGGTCACTTTGCCGGTCGTCGTCCAGCCCAGTTATCCGGGGGCCAGCAGCAACGTGTCGCCGTAGCACGAGCACTGGTATTCGATCCAGACGTAGTATTGATGGATGAGCCACTGGGCGCACTGGATAAAAACCTGCGTGAACAGATGCAGTACGAAATCAAGCATATACATGAGCGCCTTGGCGTTACCGTCATGTATGTAACCCACGACCAGAGTGAAGCACTGACCATGTCGGATCGTGTTGCGGTTTTTGACGATGGTATAGTCCAGCAAATGGCACCACCAGATGTATTATACGAAAAGCCAGAAAATGCCTTTGTGGCCGGGTTTATCGGTGAAAACAATCGGCTTTACGGTACCATCCAGGCCATCAATGGCGACACCTGCGACGTGAAATTAGATGATGGCAGCGAGGTAACCGCTGCTGCCATTAACATTGGCTCCGTCGGTGATCGAACCACCCTCTCGCTGCGTCCCGAAAGAGTCATTATCAAACCCGACTCAGACATGCCTAACATGTTTGAAGGTAAGGTAGCTGAAATCATTTATCTGGGCGACCATTTACGCACTCGCGTTGAAATGTGCGGCCACGACGATTTCATTGTCAAGGTTCCCAACGCCTCTCATCACGCCCAACTTGTTAAAGGCGAGATGGTTAAAGTTGGTTGGTCTATTGAAGATTGTCGTGCTTTAGACGCATCTGATTAATTCATATTCAAGATGGAATTTTGGGCCAGAAAATTATAACGCCGAAATAATTCGGTATTTACCGTCATAACGACATTTTTTTATCACTCCTGAGGAGAAGCTAGAAATGAAGAGACTTTATAAACAAACGCTACTGGCGACAGCAATCGCAGTAACAACTGCAGGCACCAATATCGCCTCGGCCAAAGACCTGGTCGTTGTATCCTGGGGTGGTGCTTACACCAAATCCCAGCAAATGGCTTACCATAACCCCTACATGAAGTTACACCCTGGCATCAATCTCATTAATGATGACTCTTCAAACGAAGCGACAGCCAAGATACGCGCACAGGCTGAAGCTGGTAACACCTCCTGGGATATAGTCGATGCACTTGCATCTGACGCCATGACCCTTTGCGATGAAGGTCTTATTGAAGAAATCGACCATGATAAAATGCTTGCCAAAGCACCCGATGGTACTCCTGCCAGCGAGGATTTTGGCGACCTGATTGTATCTCCCTGCTTTATACCTAGCATCGTCTACTCTACGACTTTTGGTTATAGAAATGACAAGTTTGGTGGAAAAAATCCAACAAGCATTTCCGATGTATTTGACCTGAAAAAATTCCCAGGAAAGCGTTCTCTTGAAAAACGTCCTATGAATAATCTGGAATGGGCCTTAATAGCTGACGGCGTACCTGCAGACAAGATTTATGAAACGCTGGATACCGCTGCTGGTGTTGACCGTGCATTCAAGAAGCTGGATACCATCAAGGACCATGTAGTCTGGTGGACCAAGGGTGCTCAACCACCTCAACTACTGGCAGATGGCGAAGTTGTCATAGCTTCAGCTTATAACGGTCGTCTGTTTGCTGCCATTGAAGAAAATAAGCAGCCTATTAATATGATGTGGGATTATCAGGTATTTGATCTGGATG
>JBNKPX010000066.1:0-18975 GCA_050295575.1 Gammaproteobacteria bacterium
AGACAAACTTGAAACCATAAGCCAGAGCCACCCAGCTGACAAAACCAATAGTGGTTTTATCGACTCCTTCGGTTCTAAGCCACGCCGACAGGGTACCGAATACCAGCAACAAGGGTAAACCCGAAGAAAATCCCAGAAACAACATCGCAATCACGCGCGGATGGCGATAAACCAGAAAAGACTGTGACCAGTTATGAAGCACTTTATTCATCCCTCGATATCGAACCGATAATCCATGATCAGTGGCGCATGATCTGAAAAGCGTTGATCTTTGTAGATAGAGGTAGACTCAACCGTCGACTTCAATTTCGGCGTCACAATTTGATAATCGATGCGCCAGCCCACATTCTTTTCCCAGGCCTGTCCGCGATTCGACCACCAGGTATATTGATCCGCCCCAGGCTCAACCACTCGAAAGGCATCCACATAACCGATAGAATCAAATAACTCGGTCAACCAGGCGCGTTCATGTGGCAGAAACCCCGAATTTTTGCGATTTCCACGCCAGTTTTTCAAATCGATTTCATGATGCGCAATATTCCAGTCACCACAGATAACAAACTCTCTACGCTTGCGTCTTAATGCCATAAGATGCGATTTGAAACTGACCATAAAGCGCTCTTTGGATTCCTGTCGATGATCACCCGATGAACCAGAAGGGGCATACAGAGAAATAACCGACAGGTTTTTGTAGCGGTACTCGAGATAGCGCCCCTCATTATCAAACTCACTATCACCAAAACCGCGTATGACTTCCAACGGTTTTTGTCGTGCATAGATAGCAGTACCACTGTAGCCCTTCTTCAGGGCATCAAAATAACTACAGTGATACCCCTCGGGGTGAAACATGGGATCCTGTAGCTGGTCTATCTGTGCCTTGGTTTCCTGCACACAAATCACGTCTGCATTTTGCTCAGGTAACCAGTCGAAAAAGCCTTTACGTGCGGCAGCACGTATACCATTGGTATTCACCGAAATTATTTTCATGAAATGTGGAAGACGCCCTGCTGAATCTGAAAATTAAAAATCTATGATATGATACAACAGATCCAACTTAGCAGGTGAACAATGCAGGAATTTCAGCAACAGTTTCTTGATTATTGCATCCAACGGGGTGTATTACGATTTGGCGAATTCACCCTTAAATCAGGTCGAGTGAGTCCTTATTTTTTTAACGCCGGTCTATTCAATAGCGGAGCAGACCTGTCAGCACTTGGAAACTTCTATGCCCAGGCTATCCAGCATTCAGGTATTGCATTTGATGTTCTATTTGGCCCTGCCTACAAGGGTATACCCTTAGCCGCTATCACTGCTAGCAGCCTGTACCAGCAATTCAATATCGATAAGCCTTATGCTTTCGACCGTAAGGAAAAGAAAGATCACGGCGAAGGTGGTCAGATAGTAGGTGCAGAGCTTAAGGGTGACATTCTCATTATCGATGACGTGATCACTGCTGGCACAGCAATACGTCAATCCATGCAACTGATAGACTCATTAGGAGCCAGAGTTAAAGGCGTCACCATTGCTTTAGATCGGCAGGAAAAAGGTCAGGGTGAAAAATCTGCCATTGAGGAACTCAGGCAACAGGAGGTCAATGTCATCCCCATCATCCAGCTATCCGATATTATGACCTACCTGCAGCAAAGCGGCGATCAGCAACAATTACAGGCAGTTACAGAGTATCGAGAGCGCTACGGCACAGCTTAACGGCCAGGAGACGGAACTTTAAGCAGGCATTCATCGTCTACTACTCAATAAATCCTGTTGGGTAGTATTCTTTATGCGCCGTATCTATACAGTGTCAATTGCACTCCTGTTGCTAGCCATTTCCCCGGCACAGGCGCAAACCATAATCATCAAAGGTAAGCCTTTCCAGACTCCCGTATTAGAGCTGTATACCTCAGAAGGTTGTAGCAGCTGCCCACCGGCAGATCGCTGGTTGAGCGAAGTCATCAAATTATCCAGACAGGAGCTGGATGTACTTTCACTCGCATTTCATGTTGATTACTGGGATTACATTGGCTGGAAAGATCCCTTTGCCGACCCACAATACACCAGCAGGCAACGTATGCTGGCCAGGGCCAATAGACAAAACAGCATTTATACGCCTGAGTTTTTACTCAATGACATAGAAACCAGAGGCAGCCAAAACATTATCAACAAGATTCGTCAGGCTAATCAGACTAAATCATCAATTCAGCTTGAACTTAAAGTCGATAAACAGCCCAAAGTCATTAGTCTACAGCTGAACAACATCCATACTGCAAATGAGAACCTAAATGTTGAGTTTGTGATTTTTGAAGACAACCTGTCCAGTCAGGTAGATGCCGGAGAAAATGTCGGGAACCGGCTGAATCATCAACATGTAGTTAGATATCTGAGCCCAGTTTTTAATCTAACACCGCAGTTAAACCATCAAATTAAAATCAAGGGAGAATGGAACACTCAAAATCTGGGCATAGCCGCAATAGTCCGATCCAGGGATAGTGTAGTCATTCAAAGTCTATTCAGTCTAATTTAATCAGACCCAGTTCAAGGTAGAGCAGCTTACAATTCATTTAAAATGATCTAGAATTACCACATATGACGTAAGCAAACTTAACTGAGATCATAACTATTAAATGAGCCGCAGCGAATCAATCACCCGACTTATCCATTATCTATTGCCATGCCTTATATCAGCTATGCTATTTCAGAGCAGTGCTCAGGCCGCAAAATTATATAAATGGGTAGATGAGGAAGGCAATATCCGCTATAGCGATCGGTTGACTGTTGATCAGGCCAAACAGCGCCACCAGACCCTGACACCTGACGGCAGAGTCATTGAAACCAAGGAAAAGTCTCTAAGCGATGCGGAACGCGCAGAAATTGCCAGACAGAAAGAACTGGAAAAAATCGAAGCTGAAAAGAAGGCTAAAAAAGATCATCACGACCGGGTCTTGATGATGACCTTCACCAGCGAGAATGAGATTCTGGAAGCTCAAAAAGAGCGTATTGAGGTTATAGATTCGGTCATTCAGCTATTAAAGAAAAATATCAAAACTGAGCAGGGTAAATTACTGGAGTTGGAGCAACGCGCTCAGACTCAATTCATCAGCAAGAACAGGGCCGTGCCTGGTGGCCTTGCACAGAAGATCGAATATTATAGTGAAAAAATCTTAAACAAACAGAAACAACTGGAACTCAAGATTGGAGAAAAATCACGTATTAATCAGCAATACGCCAATGACCTGGATAGATATCGTGAGCTATCCGGCAAACACAGGAGTGCTGACCAGTAGCTTTAATAGCTGCTGCAGTTCGCACTCAGTTTATTTTTGCCCTAGCCCTTAATCAAAGTCCCAACGCCACTGTCGGTTAATAGCTCCAGCAATACCGAATGCTTCACCCGCCCATCAATGATATGACTGGTTCTCACCCCTGACTTAACGGCATCCAGCGCACAGTTCACCTTGGGCAACATACCGCCATAGATGATGCCATCTTCGATTAA
Source organism: Gammaproteobacteria bacterium (assembly GCA_050295575.1). Taxonomy (GTDB): domain Bacteria; phylum Pseudomonadota; class Gammaproteobacteria; genus JACNJF01. The sequence continues at coordinate 3,494 of JBNKPX010000066.1, forward strand.
CTGATCTGTTTCGCCTGCACCCAGGCCGGTAAGTAATTTACCCTCTGTATCCAGCACACCCGGGGTATTGGTCAGCAGTAATAATTTCTCAGCGCCTAGAACAGCAGCAAGCTTACCCGCCACCAGATCCGCATTGATATTGTAAGAAGAACCATCTCGCCCGACACCAATAGGTGCGATTACCGGGATGAAATCATCATTATCCAACATTTTAACCACTGACGGATCGATGCTTTCGACCTCTCCCACATGCCCCAGATCGACCAACGCAGAATTCTGGGCATCTGATTTAGATTTGATCGATAGCGGTCTGGCATTAATCAGACCTCCATCCTTGCCGGTTAAACCCACAGCACGCCCACCATGTTGATTGATCAGCGAGACAATCTCTTTATTCACCAGGCCGCCCAGCACCATTTGCACTACATCCATGGTTTCGCGATCAGTCACTCGCATGCCATCGATAAATTCTGTCTTCTTACCGATACGTTCCAATAGCTGACCGATCTGTGGGCCGCCTCCATGCACAATAACCGGATTCACACCCACCTGTTTCAGTAACACGATATCCTGTGCGAAGCTGCTTTTCAGGTCTTCATCGATCATCGCATTACCGCCGTACTTGATCACCACGGTTTTATTATCCAGGCGCTGGATATATGGCAACGCCTCAATCAGTATCTCTGCTGTTTGATTATAACTTTCTGTCACTTGTTTAACCCCTAATGTCGCCCAGAGTGACCAAAGCCACCCTCTCCTCTATCGCTTTGATCAAATTCATCCACAATCTCAAATCCTGCCTGTACCACAGGAACGAAGACCAACTGGGCCAATCTTTCACCCGGCCTTAACTGGAAACTTTGCTGCCCCCTATTCCAGGTAGAGACAAATAATTGCCCCTGATAATCAGAGTCAATCAACCCCACAAGATTGCCTAAAACAATACCGTGCTTATGCCCAAGGCCAGAGCGCGGTAAAATAACTGCTGCCAACGTAGGATCACCGATATGGATTGCAATGCCTGTGGGGATCAGTTCTGTCTGGCCCGGCGCTATGCTCAACTCATCATCGATGCAGGCGCGCAGATCAAGTCCTGCCGAACCATCAGTGGCATATTCCGGCAATGGGAATTCCCTACCTACTCGCGGATCAAGAATCTTAAGTTCAATCTTATGCATGCTTAGGTCGCTGTCTGTTCAAATAAATCGGCGATTATATCAATAAGCGCAACAGCAATTCCTGTTTTTGACTGCCGGGGTAACTGCTTTGAACCACCCAGCCAGAATACGGATAGCGCATTATCATCGACCTCAAACCCAGTATCCGCAGCATCAACCCGATTGGCAGCAATCATATTGAGATGCTTCTTTTTCATTTTTTGTTCAGCATAATGCTGTAAATCCTGCGTCTCTGCAGCAAAACCTACACAGAAAGGGCGTTTTTCCAGCCCCGAGACCAGAGATAAAATATCAGGGTTTTTTACAAGATTCAGGGTTAGAGTGTCGTCCGATTTTTTAATCTTTTGCTCTGCAACCTGGTCGATACGGTAGTCAGCCACCGCAGCCGTCGCGATAAAAATATCCTGCTGCTCTATCGCCCCCATCACCTGACCAAGCATTTGCTGTGCGCTGATACAATCTAGCACCCTCGCCTGTGCCGGTGCCGTGATACATACGGGGCCTGAAACCAGCGTCACCTCCGCTCCCTGATCGATAGCGGCCTGTGCAAGTGCATACCCCATCTTGCCAGAGCTGCGATTAGAGATATAACGCACCGGATCTATAGCCTCACGGGTTGGGCCAGCAGTTATCATGATACGTCTGCCCTGCAAACGTCCCGGCTTAAAATAATCCCGCAACTTATTGAGCAATACTGCTGGTTCCAGCATACGCCCGGGGCCTACCTCACCACAGGCTTGCTCACCCTCATCCGGGCCCCACAGCAGAATTCTATGACGCTCAAGTTTTTGAATATTTTCACTAGTAGCAGCATTCTGATACATCTGCTGATTCATCGCGGGAGCAACCACCACCTTACTCTCCGTCGCCAGTGCAATGGTAAGCAATAGATTATCTGCATAACCATCTGCCAGTCTGGCGATAAAATCAGCCGTTGCTGGCGCGACTATCAATAAATCAGCCCAACGTGCTAATTCGATATGATCCATCGCATTATCTGCACCCGCTTCGAATAATTCACTATACACCTGGTGACCGGTTAAAGCCTGAAAGGTCAAAGGCTGTATAAATTCCTGTGCAGCCGGAGTCATTACCACTCGCACGCTCGCACCCTGTTTTATCATCAGGCGACAGAGTTCTGCAGCCTTGTAGGCAGCAATCCCTCCGGTGACACCCAGCAGAATTTTTTTATTGAGTAATTCAGTCATATGGCCTATTTTACAGCAAGCAATGGTGTAGACGTCATACAAATTACGTCTTCTAAGCAACGAATTTATCAGGGAATGAACTATGCCAATAACAGACTGGCCCGCAGAAGAAAGGCCGCGCGAAAAACTTCTACTCAAAGGACCCTCCAGCCTGTCGGATGCCGAATTGCTGGCAATCTTCCTGCGCACGGGTATTGCGGGTAAATCGGCAGTCGATCTGGCACGTGACTTACTATCAGAATCCGGTTCCCTACGTGCACTTTTGACCTGTAATCAGCAACAATTCTGCATCCACAAGGGTTTGGGCAGTGCCAAATACGCACAGCTGCAGGCAGTGCTGGAAATGGCACGCCGCCATCTTGGAGAGCAGTTAAAACGTGAAACCAGTCTGACTTCACCGCAGGATACAAAAATCTATTTGCAGTCCATCATGCGCGACTACCATCAGGAAGTATTTGGATGCCTGATGCTGGATAACAAACACCGTGTCATCACTTTCCGGGAGCTATTCAGAGGCAGCATCAGTAGTGCCAGCGTCTATCCCAGAGAAGTGGTAAAACAGGCCCTGACCGATAATGCAGCAGCTGTAATACTGGCGCATAACCACCCCTCTGGTATAGCCGAACCCAGCGAGTCTGATTTACAGATCACCCGAAGACTGGTTGATGCTCTGCAGCTGGTCGATATTCGGGTTTTGGACCACCTGGTGGTGGGTGATGAGGTGATCTGTTTCTCTGAACGCGGACTGATGTGAGCCTCGCCTTATCATCATATTGTATCTTTGCTAGTCCTTAAGCTAACAACCATTTACTTAACCAGAGTTTAATCTATCAAAATCAGTTAGTTATAAAAGACAGCAAGATAGTAAAAATTGTGAAAATAATCCCAAATAAAATAGTGGTATTTTTTCTACCCATAAAATACTATTCGGTTTCGTGATTAATCTAGATTAAGCGAAAATGAATACATTTGATAATGATATTAAAGCGGATTTAGCTGAATTTGCTGCTGAATTCACGCCTCATGATGTTGAATTAGATATCACCGATTTTACTATTGAAGAGCCCGATAAGCAGGAAATTCACCTGTGGATTAATATTAATACCCAGGCTTTATCTTCATTCTCACGCCAGATGCAACCCCATATAGAAGCCTTAACACCTCTTCAGCAGGACCTGTACCTGATGGCCATCGAGTTCCTTAAAACCACCGACCATACAGCAAATCAGGCTGCACTAGCCTGGCTATACGAAATTGCAGAAGCCAATCCTGACTCAGCAATTGAAAAAGAAATCTCCACCTTTATGGGCTTACTTAAATAAGTATCCAGTAAATACTGATCTGATTTCACCTGATACTCAGTTTATAAATCACAGTCAAAAAATATTCACCACAGATTAGGACAGGATACCAGAGCCGAGAGGTTATCGAGAACAGAGAAGAAAAGTCAGCCTGATTATTACCCTGTTTTAATTGAACAAGCTGTTTTAATACTTGAGAAACATTTCTAAAATCTAAAGATAAACTTTTTAACCTCTGTGGCGAAAAACTTTCTTAATAGTGAAATAACTAAGACTTAGCAATAGTTATGAACTACAGGATAGCATGGAGCATCCAGGCCTTTGTCGGGCCCACTCAGGCCTCTTTTTACAGTATTGATCATATTCAGGTTGCTCATCATAGGGAGCTTGCATAGCATTCATTAAATCCCTGAGTATCGAATCATCACCCTGCTCCAGAGCATCGATTGCCTGCTGAGCCAGATAATTACGTAATACAAATTTAGGGTTTGTGCTATTCATACGCTGTTTTCGATCATCCTCTCCAAGCCCTGATTGTCTGATCAGTCTTCGGTATAGTTCAAGCCAGTTGGTTAAACTTAAACGGTAGTCATCAGTGATCTGGTTTTCCTGATACCAGCTATGCTTAAATAAATCATCCAGATCACTGCTACTAAAGGGTACCTCAGCTGCAAGATCCAGCCTGGCAAGCGCTCGATAGAACAGGGTCATATCGGTTTCTACCTGACGCAGTAAAATTTCCAGCGCATTATGCAGTTGCTGAATATCTTTACTGTTGCTGTTAAAGCCCAGCTTTGCTGCAAACATGTCGAGATTATTTTGTTGATAATATTCAGCATATTGCTGCAGCGCAGCCTCTAATGGCTGTGTTTGATTAATCAGCGGGTAAATCGCTTCAGCGAGCTGCAAAAGGTTCCACTGCGCCACCTGGGCCTGCTGACCAAAGCGGTAGCGTCGGCCCTGGGCATCAGTGGTATTGGGTGTCCAGTCAGGATCGTAATCTTCCAGCCACCCATAGGGGCCGTAGTCGATAGTCAGTCCAAGAATAGACATGTTATCGGTATTCATCACCCCATGCACAAAGCCCACTCGCTGCCAGTGCACAATCATATCTGCTGTTCTCGTACAGATTTCTTCAAACCACTTAATATAGACCTCCACCGAGGGTTCACCAAGGTGAGGAAAATCCGTTCGGATACAGTAATCGACCAGTTTCTTTAAGGTATCAATATCGCGCTGAGCAGTGAGAATTTGAAAATTTCCGAAACGAATAAAACTGGGCGCAGCTCTACACACGATAGCCCCCGGCTCGTATGCAGGATGACCATCGTAAAACATATCTCGCAGCACCTGCTCACCTGTCAGCACCAGGCTTAAGGCTCGCGTGGTGGGTACGCCCAGATGATACATAGCTTCACTACATAAAAATTCACGCAGCGATGAGCGCAATACAGCAAGCCCATCGGCTGTGCGAGAATAAGGCGTCGGACCTGCTCCTTTTAACTGCAAACTCCAACGTCGTCCCTGCTGATTAACAATATCTCCCAGCACGATGGCACGACCATCGCCCAACTGTCCCGCCCAGTTACCAAACTGATGACCTCCATAACACATTGCATAGGGTTGCATTTGCTCGAATAATTGATTACCTGCAAGAGTTTGTACAAAGTCCTGATGATCAACCGACGTTCTATCCAGATCAAGCTGCATTAGCATATCTTCCGAATACGCGAGCAGGGATGGCCTTTTTACAGGGCCTGGCTCAACAAATGAATAACAGGCACTTTTCACCCTGCGTCGATAGTTTCCCCGTTCTGGATCCCCAGGAAGCTCTCGGGTAAATCGATTATCAAAGTTAAGCTGCTGAATAGATGTTTTTAGGAATTCGCGCATCGCAGAAATATAACGCGAATATATGATTTGGTCTCAATGATACAAGTAGGGTTAATCCGGAGCGACACCCCGTTTGCTCAATCAACACCAATATCCGCAAGAACATAATCTCTCAAATACAGGTATTCGAGTTTAGAGAACCTCTGACTAATTCAGAGGTTCCTTAGAGATACCCAGACTATCTTTACTTGCTCAAAGAAAGAGTCAGGCCCTGTTGATAATAACGACAGGCTTTTTCTGATTCATTTAATTCATCGCGTTTGTATAAATCAGCGAGTTCAAGGCAGTTTTCAGCGCTAGGTTTAACCCCGATACTGGCTTCAAGATAATTCTGTGCCTTGCCCCAAAGCTTAAGCCGAATACAGATGCGCCCTAATGCCAGCAACAGGATATCGCTGCTGCCGTAATCGGTCAGCCATTTTTCAGCTGTATTTAGCTGGCTAGTAGTATCTTCCATCACCATGCGTCCATAGTAGTCAACCAGACAGGCATCCCACTGTTTATTTACCGACTTAACAATCGTTTGTTCAATAGCTTTTCTTTCTTTCTTGTCCTGACCACGTAACTCTATATAGCGCAGTACCAGATCAGCATTGGTTTGATAATCCTTCGGTAATCTGGACCAGGTCTTTTCCAGTAAAGAGGTACTCTGCAGCGCAGAATCTTCCATAGCGCCGACATAGGTGCGCATTTCGATCTCTTGCAGGCGTTCTTCACGAAATAGTTTTTTGCGTCTTAAGTCTGGTAACAACTCAAACAATTGCGTCCATTCCTCAAGTTCGAAATAAACCCGCGCCAGCAACTTGGTCACATAATCATGTTTTGGTGCCAGAGTTTTTAAGTGAGTCAAGGTTGCCAGTGCACGTTCGGTTTGACTGGATGCCAGCTGTAATTCGGCCTGGGTTACTCCTATGGCAACTTCCGCTTCGGGGCGAGCTTCATGGGCCGCTTTAAGGTAATTATCCCGCGCATCATGCTTACCTAACTGCTGAGCAGATCGAGCTGCAGCCAGATAATTAAGTAAAGGGTTTTCCGCATAATCGATAAGCTTAATTAAATTGTTTTCTGCCTGTTCAAAACGTCCTTCCGCCAAATCCATTAGCCCCTGATTTAATAAACGCCGACTCTTCTCAACACGTCGATGCTGCGACTGTTTTTTCATACTGCGCGGCATACGCCAAATGGATAACAACAGTCGTAAAACTATCTGCAACAATATTGACAATACCAGCAGTACAACAATGCCAACAGAAACTCTGGTTTCCAGTGAAAAATTAGCCAACTGGATCAGCACAAAACTAGTATCTTTCTGTACAAACAGTGCCGTCAAAAGCACTACGATAACCAGCACTAACAGACTGATAATTATTTTAACCATTGTCAGCCTCCTGTTGCGGGGTGGTCGCACGCCTCTGTTGAATCTCTTTTAATAATCTCAGCGAGCCACTGATATCAGGAAATACTGCTTTCAGGCTGGATTTCTGTAATTGTAGCAATGAGTCGTAGAAATCAGCATTAGCTGCATTCTTCATATCGTAATAATCATTGAATAACTGGACATTTTCGGCCATTAATTGATCGAACTGATTGGCATCTCGCTCCAGTATGGTCCAGCGCGTTAGTTTCAGATTGTCTTCCAGTTTCTGCGGTACATCAATGATTTGGCTAACCCCATTTTGAACAACCGGTTGCGGCGTATTCCAGTCGATTTTATACAGAGAGCTAATGAAATTCATCAATCTCTGATTCAGTGGCAAATCCGCATTCCTTGCTGGTTCTTCGCTTACGACCCGTTTGGTAGGCTTTGATTTGGTTTTCGTCATATATTCAGGGGTCAAAACCCGGATCTGACGGGTCAGGCGGCCAGCCAGTAACGTCATCCCCACCAAATCCGGGCGAGCTCGTGTCTTAAGTGCCGCAATCTCTTCATTGATTAGCACTCGAACTGGCAGCAATCCAGGGTCAGCCAGCTCAGCAATACGGTTGCTGGCCGCATCCAGAGTTTTTGCTGCTCCTTCAAAGTCCTGTTCCAGTATCAGTTTATGCTGTGCAATCGACATCAGGTATTCCACCTCGGCCAGCTTCCAGCCATTTTCATCCCTACCATAGAGCTCGTAGAGCTTTTCTGTTGAATCCAGTAAAGATTGCTGACGTTGACGCAACTCATTAAGGACCTGATCGGTTTTGCCCCTGGCCTGTCTCAGAGGCTGAATACTGCTATCCATTTCAGCGCGAGTAGGCAAAGTTGCTAGCTGGGCGCGTAATTCAGTAATCACAGCCTGACTATCATGCTGATATTGCAAAAACTGCTTCCAGCCAAAAAATCCTGCTGCGGCTATTGCTGCCATTAAGATCACGACCAGAAATAACGGTAATAGATAACTACGCTTTTTGATTTGCTGAGTTTCAGCTTCAGCGACTTCACTGCCTGCCGCTTCAGTTGATTCCTGCGCTTGCTCGTTTTCAAGTTGTTTCATTGATGATATCAGTGCCTGGTGTTGTGCCACTCCTGCAATGCCTGCAGGATGCCTTCGTTGCTGGCGTTTCTGGCAATTATTATAGCTGCATTATGTCCCAGTTCGAGGGCAGTTTCACGCATTCTTTCACTGATCAATAACCATGTAATCTCAGTTAAGCCCTGCCACTCCTGCTCATCCAGTAAGTGTTTGCAGTTGTTCAAGCCTTCTGCACTGGTAAAAATCGCCACCTCAGGAAATTGAGCATTGGCTAACTGAGTAAATGCCTGATCCGGGTATTGAGGTGCGCCACGATGGTATACCTCGCAATAAGTCACCGTTGCCCCCCTAGCTGTTAGCGTATCCCCCAGTAAATTACGTCCCTGCTGTCCACGAAAGATAATGACCTGCTTTGACTCAACATCTTGCAGGCTTTGCGTTGCCAGTAGACCCTCACTATCAAATGAATCAGCGGGAATGATCTGGGATTCGCCCCCCTTGTCGCGTAATGCCTGCCAGCTGCCCTTGCCTATCACGCCCATCTGTAGTTTAGCCGGCAGGGCCTCCAGGGACAGATATTTGAAAGCATAATCAACCGCATTTCGACTGACGAATAATGCTATATCGTACTCACTCATCTGCCGAGGCAGGTCTTCTAGCGCACGAGTATCTGAGGGTGAACTTATCTGGATAGTAGGGAATTCAACCACATCAAACCCCAGTTGACGCAAACCCTGAGTTAAAGCCTCACTTTGATGCGCAGGTCGTGTATTTAAACAGACCGGCTTTGTGGATAAAGAGGCCTCACTCATGCAGCCTTGCCAGAATCTCTCCTGCGCCCTGACGAATCAGGTCTTCGGCCAGCTTAACGCCAAGTGACACGGCATCACTGGAAGCACCGCGTATCTCAGAACGTAGCACTACGCTGCCATCAGGCTCGCCCACCAGTCCACGTAGATAGAGCTGGTCGCCTTCAAGCACCGCATACCCGGCCAGTGGCACCTGACACCCCCCATTCAGGGTCTCGTTCATAGCGCGTTCGGCCTGAACTCTTAAAGTGGTGTCGCTATCCGCTAGCGGAGCAATCAACTGGCGAACTGCTTCATCGTCAGATCTGGCTTCTATGCCTATCGCACCTTGCCCAATAGCGGGTAAGGATTCTTCAGGCTCCAGACAACTACGAATACGCTCTTCAAAACCCAGTCGCTTGAGGCCTGCTGCGGCCAGAATAATGGCATCAAACTCCCCGTCATCCAGCTTTTTCAGGCGCGTATTAACATTGCCTCGCAACCAGTCAATCTTAAGGTGAGGGTATCTCTCGCGAATTTGGGTTTGTCGACGCAGACTGGATGTACCCACTAATGCGCCGTCAGGCAAGTCAGAGAGACTTTGATATTTATTAGATACAAAAGCATCACGCGGGTCTTCACGCTGCATGATCAGTGATAACTCGAGACCTTCAGGGAATTCCACCGGAACGTCTTTCATTGAATGAACCGCTATATCCGCTTCGCCAGCTAACATACCTGCCTCCAGCTCCTTTACGAATAGCCCTTTGCCCCCAACCTTTGCCAGCGGGGCATCCAGAATCCTGTCTCCTTTGGTTTTCATCGTAACCAACTGAACATCCAGATCGGCATAAAGTGATTTCAGGCGTCGGCTTACTTCTTCAGCTTGCCAAAGAGCGAGTGGACTACTACGCGTGGCAATCCTTAATGTTTTGAGTGTTGTATTCATGGTGGGGCATTATAAGGCAGCACCACGGATTCGTGAACTACCATAATGTAAACAGTTGGCTTGAGGCAGCCTTATAGATTTTTCAGGAGTTTTCGTACTCCCGATAAATGTCGACGACTAACCTCCAGCTTATCTTCAATCTCGTGGAAGAAAACCTGATGCCCATCTGAATTGTTTTTCATGCCAGCCACCTTATCCAGTCGCACTAAGGCGTTGCGGTGAACTCGATGAAAATCTTTGGCGAATTCCACTTCCAGCGTTTTCAGTGGTTCCTCGATCAACACCTCTCCACCGGTATGTCGTACCGTGACATATTTCTGCTCGGCACGAAAATAAAAGATATCCTCCAACGCAATCAGAACCAGGTTCCCGCGCACACGTGCACAGATATGCTGGCGCACACCATCATTAATGACTTCATCCAATGTATCCTGTAACTGAGCACGAGTTAACTGGGTACAGGAATCGAGTGCGTCATGTAATCGTTCCAGCTTAACCGGCTTTAGCAGGTAATCCACGGCATGCGATTCAAATGCTTCCAGCGCATGATCAGCAAAAGCCGTAGTAAATATGATTGCCGGAGGCATGGATTCCTGTGATAGATAGGAAGCGGCTTCCAGACCATCCATACCCGGCATACGGATATCCATCAACACGATATCGGGTTGATATAGCTCATATCGTTCAAGAGCCTCCCGCCCGTTTTGAGCCTCGCCTACCACTGAGTAATCATTAAGATTATCAATCAGGCGTCGTAATCGGTCCCTCGCCGGCTTTTCATCATCCACTATGAGTATTTTCATGATTTACAGGTTTTAGTATCTCTCAATTGATTATTTTCAACGGAATAGTGATCTCTACTTTATATAGATCATTTTCTACAAGATGCGCTATTTTTGCCTGTCCAAGAAAAGCCAGGTCCAATCTTTCTCGGATATTATCCAGGGCCATCTTATTCCCTTTTACATGCTGTTGCTGCTGTTTTGAGTTCAATGGATTACTGATCTGAATGCTCAGGTCCTGGCCCTGATGAATCACTATACTCACCTCACCACCGCCAGGCAAAGGCTCAATACCATGATAAATGGCATTCTCAACCAGTGGCTGCAGGGTTAATGCTGGTAATTTGATTGCCTCAACTTCGGCCTGAATATCCCAGCTCACCCTTAGGCGGTCATCCAGACGCAGACTTTCCAGATCAATATACTCCTGAGTAAACTCGATCTCCTGCTGCAGGGTAATACTGGAATCCGCTTTTAAACTGGCTCGAAACAACTCAGCCAAACCTTCTATTGCACGCTCGGCCCGTTCAGGCTGATCGTAAGTCAAACTGGCGATGGTGTTTAAGCTATTAAAAAGAAAATGCGGACGGATGCGAGCCTGCAACGCCTGTAAACGGGCACGTGACTCGGTTTGCAGCATTTTCTGGCTATGGTACTGCATGTAAAAGTAACGCAATGCCAGCCCTTGCAAAACCACAGCGATGGTAATATGTCTTAAAATCACTACCCATTCACTGGAGTTATTAAATAAGCCGAAATGAAACCAGCTATTTAGACGATAAGCGATCAATGACATAATCAGGGTCACCACAGATACTGCCAGCAAACTTATGACGGTAACCCTTGTATTACCCAATTCAACATTGATGCGCCTGATCAAGCATAACAGCCCGGCACTTCCCAGACCTATCCACTGGATCAACATGGAAATCAGTGCAATATCGAAAAATAGCCACCCACTACCAGTATAACTGCTCAAAGCAAACACAATAGCGATCAATTCCAGCACCAGAATCAGCCTTAAAATACTCTCCCCCTTGCAATAATCCGGCAAATAACAGCTCATTTGCCCGTCAGATAGAGAATTTGTGGATTTTTTTTGCATTGAGTCTTGCTTTACAGTCATTGACAATGCAAGCATAGCCGATTTTTAACACGCACGAACACTGAAGCGTGATTCAACAACCAGAAGCAATCCGGAAAATTCAATGACTAGTAAAGATTCCCGCATGTGGGGTGGCCGATTTCAGGAACAGACCGACGCATTTGTCGAAGCATTCACCGCTTCGGTCAATTTTGACCAACGCCTGGCGATGGTCGATATCCAGGGCTCACTGGCACACGCCAAAATGCTCAACAAAATCGGCATCCTCAGCGATACTGAACTACAGCAAATCGAGCACGGTCTGGAAACCATTCAACAGGAAATCCGTTCTGGCCATTTCGCATGGTCGGTAAAGCTTGAAGACGTACACATGAATATTGAGGCACGCCTGACCCAGTTGATCGGTGACAGCGGTAAAAAGCTACACACAGGACGTTCGCGCAATGATCAAATAGCAACCGATATCCGCCTTTTCATGCGCGATGAAATCATGATCTGTCAGCAATTAATACGTCAGTTTCAACATGGTCTACTGGATCTTGCCAGCGAACATAGCGATACCATCATGCCTGGCTTTACCCATTTGCAGGTTGCTCAACCCATCACCTTTGGGCACCACATGCTGGCCTGGTTCGAGATGCTGGAACGTGACCACAACCGGCTGGCAGATTGCGCCAAACGCATGAATATTATGCCGCTAGGCTCAGCCGCACTGGCTGGCACCTCTTACCCGCTGGATAGAGAGTACAGCGCCAGCTTACTGGATTTTGATGCCCCATCGCGTAACTCGCTGGATGCCGTGAGTGATAGAGATTTTGCTATTGAGTTTTGTGCCGCTGCTGCGATCTGTATGACGCATATGTCACGCATGGCCGAGGAGATGGTGATCTGGTCCTCTGCACAGTTTAACTACATCGTATTGCCAGATCGTTACTGCACAGGCTCCTCCATCATGCCGCAAAAGAAAAACCCGGATGTCCCCGAACTTGTACGTGGTAAAACCGGTCGCGTGAATGGTCACCTGATCAGCCTGCTAACCCTGATGAAGTCTCAGACACTGGCCTACAACAAGGATAACCAGGAAGACAAGGAGCCATTGTTTGATACCCTGGATACCCTGCAAAACAGCCTACGAGCTTTTGCCGATATGGTTCCAAACATTCAGGTGAATAAAGAGTCCATGTATGAGTCGGCACTTAAAGGCTTTGCTACCGCAACCGATCTGGCGGACTATCTGGTGAAAAAAGACCTGCCTTTTCGCGATGCACATGAAGTGGTCGGTAATGCCGTTGCTTTTGCTATTGCACAGGATAAGGATTTATCTGAGTGCAGCCTGCAGGAATTACAGCAATTCGACAGCCGCATTGAACAGGATGTGTTCGAAGTACTGACTCTGGAAGGATCGGTAAACGCCAGAAACATCATCGGTGGTACTGCGCCACAGCAGGTGCTTTACCAGATCGATCAGTGCAGGCAGTTAATCAACAGGTAATTTCGCTGTCAGGCGCAGGTGAGTCATCACCTTGCGCCCGATGCTCAACAGGGGTGCAGGTTTACGATCAACGAAGTTCTCAGGGTTAAAATCCCATGCGACTACTTTTGCATGCGGAATCTCGCGAATGATCGCTTCCACCATATGCCTTGAAATCCCCGGCACGCTTTTCGCACTCACCCATAGCAGGCTAAGCCTGATATTCAGATCCAGATAAACCACCAACGGTCCGAATTCAGACAGGCTGTTTTTAATCCTGAACATATAGCTGTCAACCGTCGTGGAATCTGCATGCTTAAGCCCTGGAATCAGCATCATAAAATCTACACATGGCTTGCCATTTTCATCCCTGGCAGGTGCGCGTGACCACAGCGGGCTGCCCGCAACAAATGAATGACAACTGGGGGATTGTTTATCGCTCATTGAAGGAGTTTAACCTTCTGCCTTAAAAATTTTCAACAACCATTGTCGGATATGAGCAATCTCCTGAGCACAAACACCATGCTGCATACCTGCATACTCCTGCCATTCCACGGCATAGCCCTGACGTTCCAGATAACTTCGCGCTCGATAGGCAAGCTCAGGCTTTACTACCGGATCACTATCACCATGCGCCATAAAGATTGGGGTATGTGCATTATGTGATGTTTTCTCTGCCTCAAATGAATCGGCCAGAGGAAGGTAGGTAGACAGGGCCATCAGACCTGCCAGCGGTTTATCCAGCCGCAGGCCTGTTTGCAGAATGACGGCTCCACCCTGTGAAAAACCGGCTAATACTATACGCTCAGTGGAGATTCCATCAGCAACCTGCTGATCTATCATCTGCCTGACAAACTGCTGCGACTGACGAACCCCATCCTCATCCTGTCTACTGCCAATATCCATCGCGAGAATGTCATACCAGGCTCGCATCACATAGCCATTATTGATAGTAACCGGCATCATGGGGGCATGCGGAAATATAAAGCGAATGCATAAGTCAGCGGGTAGATTGAGTTCCTGTACTATCGGCTCGAAATCATGTCCATCCGCGCCCAGTCCATGTAACCAGATGACACAGTATTGCGCTGCGCCTGCTCCGCTGTTGATAATAACAGGTGAATCCCCCATAGATTATGCCCATAACCAAAAGGAGCAATTTACCCTTTCCGTCTTTATATTGCACCCTGAATACAAACTAACCACCAAACAAACATTTTTTTTATTTTCAATTAAACTCATGGTGGTTTTTTAGAATTTACAGGTATTACGAATGATCCAGAGAAAATCGGTTGCTGAGATATTGGAGCAAAATCCTAAATATGAAAAGCTGGGTAAGGCCGTCAACCTGCTTCTTATTGGATTAATATCGCTTAACATCATCGCCATTATCCTGGAATCGGAACCAGAGCTTCATCAACAATACCACTCAGCCTTCTGGGCCTTTGAAGTATTTTCAGTCATCGTTTTTACCCTTGAATACCTGCTGCGGGTATGGAGTAGTATCGACCTGCAGGAAATTCATGACAGCTCACCGATAAGAGGGCGCATCAAATATATGCTAAGCCCGATAGCGCTGATTGACCTGGCATCAATAGTGCCATTTTACCTCAGCCTATATATCGTTATAGATTTACGCTTCCTGCGTATTCTGAGAATGATGCGCCTGTTTAAACTGACCCGTTACTCAAGGGCTCTGACTGCGTTACTGGATGTATTGCAGAAAGAATCCGTGACTTTATTCGCTGCAGTAGTCGTACTATTCATGATGCTTGTACTATCTGCTACCGGTATTTACTTTCTGGAGAATGAAATCCAGCCTGAGGCCTTTGGCAGTATACCCAAATCTATGTGGTGGGCCATCGTCACCTTAACCACACTGGGTTATGGGGATATAGTTCCTGTCACTAACATGGGCAAATTCTTTGCCGGTATGGTCGGGCTTATCGGGGTGGGTATGGTAGCGCTTCCCGCCGCTATACTGGCCTCCGGCTTTGCCGAAAACCTCAACCAGCGTCGTCAAAAATATAACCTGTTTATTCAGCACTTTCTCAGAGATGGACATATAGATGATGAAGAACGCTGGGAACTGGAAAAACTACGAAAGGAACTGGGGCTGGAGACAGATGATGCTATTCATCTCATCGATACCATGATGCGCCAGCATCGAACCACTCAAATAGAGCATTGCCCACATTGCGGCAAATCATTAGGCACCCATACAAAATGAGCCCCTCCCTCATTTAAAGCCAAAAAAAGCCTCTTGCAAGAGAGGCTTTTGGGTATCCAGTTAAGGCCTGACAGTTATTTAACCTTAGCCGTTATCGAGTCAGATCCACCCTTATTATCCA
>JBNKPX010000067.1:0-18334 GCA_050295575.1 Gammaproteobacteria bacterium
CTGCCAGGTGCAGGTGGATACCGTGAACACGATATTCTTGTTATTGGCGAAGACAGTAGTGAAAACATTACCGGTTTTCCCTATGGGCCTGAACACAATATTATTACTGCCTGATTGATTACTCATCCCTTTCAGGCAAAAAAAGACCCGGTTAGGATGCCGTGGTGATAGCCCCTTAAGGCACTATCACCACGAACTCCGAACCGGGTTAAAGGGAGGAATTCTTATGCTGCTAATGGATGATGTTCATTCAGATCCATAGCATTGGAATCTGTATCAAAATCCGTACGAGAGTTACGTACGATAGATTCAATATCGCATCTGACTATGCCAATATCGGATAGTTCACGGTCACTATAACTTTCCAGCTCGCGAATGGCTTGACGAACAGCTTTTTCATGTTCATTAAAGGTGCTATAGACCCTGGGTTCATTCATTTCGCCATCTATGCGCCAGGGCCAGGCTGAAACACCCTGTAACAGTAACTCACGTGAGAAACCCATATCTTCAAGAATGCGATCACTAGATGAAAGCAACTGATGACGTAAGCGATTACGACCAAAATTGTGTATTGTATCTTTTATCAATGTCTTTATTTGAGTAATCATATCTATGCTCCAAAAAGTTGAAAAGTATCATCTATCTGGCCGCTAGGTGTTGGTGTTCCTGAGTGCTACGGTTCAGCTACATGCCTTGTTTCTCGCTAAAGAATATAATTACTATGCTGCAACGCAGCAATTGATTTATTTTTGAGAGGGGGATGAAAAAAATTCAACTATGGATCTTGTAAGTAAATATTGATCACTATCAACGGCTGACCCAGGCACCATTTTGATTGCTAGACTCTAAGGCCATCTGAACAAACTGAACACCTTGAGCACCTTCCTGTACACTCGGGAACCATAGGGCCAGTGGATTCGGCGCAGTATTAGTGGTCTGAGCAACAATAGCTTCAGCCAGATCGCTATACAGGCTGGCAAAAGCTTCCTGATAACCTTCGGGATGTCCAATCGCAATACGGCTTACACGCTGAGCTGCCTCATACAGGCCGGGGCCGCCTTTTTCCAGCGTACAGGCAGGGGCATCCAGTTTCCTGACGATTAACTGATTGGGCTGTTCCTGATGCCATTCGAGTCCGCCCTTACTACCAAATATTCGCAGATGTAAACCATGCACGCCGCCAGCTGCAGCCTGAGTTACCCAGAATATGCCTCGCGCATTGTTTTCGTAGCGTGTGAGAATCGCTGAGTAATCGTGTGATTCTCGTCCGGGGACTATGCTGCTTACATCCGCACAGATTTCCGAAGGTAGCATTTGGGTGACAAATGCGGCCAGATGATAACTATGAGTGGCGATATCACCGAGGATCAGTGAAGGCCCTGATATATCAGGATTTGTATGCCAGTTTTCACCTTTTTGCTCTGCCTCGCTTAGCTCGGCTAAATGCCCCTGAACATACTCACATTGCAGCATGCGAATGTCGCCAATTTCACCTGCTTCAACCATTGCTCGTGCCTGACGTATCATCGGAAACCCGCTATAGGCGTAGGCGACACAAAACTGGCGCCTCGTTTTAGCGACTCGCTCAACCAGATCAAGTGCCTCGGGCAGGGTATTAGTTAAAGGCTTTTCACATAAAACATGAAAGCCATGATCGAGCGCAGAGCAGGCCAGAGCGTAGTGACTGTTGTTAGGAGTCATGATAGCCAGCACGTCTATACCATCGGATCTTGCAGCTTCAGTTTTTATCATCTCTTCTGCATTGGCATAACCTCGCTCAATACCCAGATTCCTGGCTGCTTCAAGCGAACGCTGAGGGTCGGAGGAGAGTACACCGGCAATGACTTCATATTGTCCTTCCAGCAAAGCAGCAGCTCGGTGAACATTACCGATAAAGGAACCGGGACCGCCACCTATGACACCCAGACGTAAACGTCGACCCAGAGTTTGTATTACAGCGTTAGTCTTCATATGTTTTTTCTCAACGTAAGATGCAGTGCTACTGGCTTACTCTTCTAAACACTGCACAGAATTTGTACTGAGGCTGATGCTATCCTTAAATTAATCCACGAATATCTGTTTCAGTTATGGAGCCTTTTACGCCAACTGTTTTTTTGCGCAATACACCATTTTTATCAATCAGGAATTTCATAGGCGTGCCCTTGATAAAGTAAAAGGAATCATCCGCTACCTTCACAGCGCCTCTATCATTAATCAGGTTTTTGAAAAGAGGGACGGTGTAGCCCTGTTGATCGGCCCATTCCTGGCTGACCTGTGGATCTTCGACTACGGAGAGGGTGATAAATTGAACGTCTGACTCATCTTTTACAGAGTTATAAAGCGCCTGGTACTCAGGCCATTTAGCTCGACAAACACCGCACCAGGTAGCCCATAATTTAACCACTACCACTTTGCCCCTGTAATCTGACAGTTTAGATTCTTCACCCTTTGGGTTAACAAATGTGACATCAGGAAAGGCTTCATTTATTCGGTCGAAGCTTTCAGGCGGAGGTGCAGCAGTTGCGGCGTTGAATGACAAAGCCAGCAATATCAAAAATAAAGGGCGCATTTTGAATTCCTAATCAGTTGAAGTAAAGGCTATATGACTCCTTATTACTTCTGGGAGTTCATTTAAAATATCCTTAAGGAAGCCCTGAATAATTCATCCATGAATTATCAGAGCGCGAAAAACGAAAACTGTGATTTTCGTTTTTCTCACAAATTCAATGGCTTGTAGTCATTTATTTTGACGGCATATCCCTGTGCCGCAGTAACCTCTGAATGAATCAGAGGCTACTTAAGTTATTGTGAGCCGGTTAAGCCATTGAACACCAATGGCATACATCAATCTAGTGTGGCGAGAGAACGAGACTTGCTAAGAATATAATTTCACTGAGTTTATATGCTTGACAATTTATATTTTTAGAGCAAAATTGGGAAAATAGTCCCAAAATAAATCAAGGGTTTGACTTGAGGGCAGTTAAAATCGGAGCTAAACCATGCCTATATATCCAGAAACAGTAAGTAGTTCTTTCTTTGTAATATGCATTGGAACATAGACAGAGCGATTAAGTTGTACTAAATAATACCGATGTGTTTGTTTTTGAATCAAGGGATTTATGAGCTATAAAGAAATGCAATTTAAACCATTAGTGGTTTCCAGGATTGACCAGAGAGCTATTTCACGAGAGTTACCACCAGTAAAAATTGAAGCAGCTTTTCGTATTCCGGGGTATCGTGGCCTATGGCTGGATACGCGTAACTGGAGTCAGGAAGCGGCTAACTACTATACTGCCAGCTCGGCTCGTACTCCTGAGAATCTACTCAATCATGTGCAGAGAATCTTTCATCATATCCAACATAACAATTCAGAGGATACCTATGGCGCGATACTGGATCTGTTTATCGTACTGAAAAAACGCGGACGATCACTCAGGGAGCGCATGCTAAATTACGCTCGTCCACTACTTCAGGGGGAACGCTTTGATCAGCTGCAACAATTGCTTGATGATAATCCGCTGGAACAGGATACAATTCCAACCAGTCCACGTTCAATTCTTTCCCCTGGTTTTGTAAGCCCCTACCGTCTGGTGGAGAAAGTTAATGTTAACGAAGAGCTAGACTATGACCCTTTATCTGAGTCACGCAGCTACATGGAGTATGGGCAGTTAGATTCCGCCAGATCTGTGTTGGAGTCGGAAGTACTTAACGGTTCTGTAGATCCGGAAGTTCATTCCGATCTAATTGAAATCTACCGCCGTAGTCATGACAAGATTAATTTTCAAAAGATATATCCACTTCTTCAAAACAATAAAGAGTCATTATTGCTTCTTTGGCAAGAACTTGATGCATTCTTTGATTCGAGCGATACATGACAAATGCCCATCGATCAGAAACAACCACTGCGGGTCTCAGTTCATGGGGTAACAGAGAAAATGCGTAATACTTTACAGTATTTTTTTCATGGCCCCTGTAATGATTATTGTGAGATGGTCGAAGAAGATTCATCTGAGTTGACTATCATCGACCTGGATGGGTTGAATGGTCAGCAAAGCCTGCAGAATCATCGAATTAAAAATCCTGAAAAACCAGTTATTTTGCTATCAATTAATAACAGGGATATCGAGGATGGAATTCTCGTTCAGAAACCACTGAAACCTGAAAAACTTATTTCGGCATTGAAAACTGCGCACCAGAAGGTGCTGAGTAACATCGGCTTATCGGAGACTGCCACCGAAAAAAAATCCCCCCAGGTTGCCCAACCTGAAAAGGTTATTGCCAAACGGGAAGAAAAGGTAGCGCAATCAGATAGCAGGCCGATTGATAAATCTGTGGTTCACAATAATTCAGATGCAGTAAAAGTATTAAAACCAACGCTAGCGACAGAGGAAAAAATTGAAAATGCGCCAGTAACAGCTACTAATACGCGATCAGAGACACATAAAGCCGCCAAATCGCTCGGTTTGCATGATGAGTTGAATTACATAGGTTCAGCGCCTGATATCGGTCACGATGACATCACTGAACTTGCTAAAGCTCAATATGATCCTGATAAATATTTCCAGGGTTATATTAATCAAGCAGTAATCAAGGCGGAAAATGCCGATCAGGCGGTGCTATTGTCGCTACCGGATGGCTGGATAGTAATACAACCCCGTTCCCACTCCGTGTTCATCAATATTCAGGAATCCAAATTACACGCTTTTAGTGCATTACCCATCACTGATCAGACAATAACCCAATCACTTCTGGAAGAAAGTAATCTATCCGAATATAGCCAACAGTCTAATCTAATGGACCTGGAACAGTTAATATGGAAATCATCCATCTGGTCATCGAGAGGCAGGGTTCCCATAGGAACAAGCCTGACATTGCCCATTTCATTCCAGCATTGGCCTAATTTATCTCGTTTACTTCTATCGCCGCATGCTTTACGAATTGCTGCACTCTGGTCTGATTATCCCTGTTCTTTACTGGATACAGCAAAGACTCTTCAAATTCCTCAGCGTTATGTGTTTGCGTTTTACAGTGCCTGCAATGCCATTGGTATCGCGTCTGTCAAACAAGATTCAACAGATGATAAAGGTATGGCCATACCAGTAACAAAGAACCGGAAGCGTGCTTTTTTTGGACGTATTTTGGAGCGTCTAAAAGGCTTACACTGATAATAATTAAGGGCTTAAACCATGAATAATCATAAAATAATTTTTACAGGACCTGTCGGTGTAGGTAAATCAACAGCGATTGCCTCCATCAGTGATACCCCTCCCGTTAAAACCGAAGAATTTGCCACAGATTTCTCCAAAGGTGATAAAACTACAACAACGGTTGCGATGGATTATGGTGTTATGAATCTGGATGATGGAGAACGTTTGCATCTGTATGGAACGCCCGGTCAGGAGCGTTTTGATTTTATGTGGGACATCCTCACCGAAGGAGGTGTGGGACTGGTATTACTGATCAACAATGATGTCGCAAATCCGATGCAGGATTTACATTTCTTTCTTGATGCGTTTGATTCCTTCATTAAAAAAACCAGGCTAGTGGTAGGAGTCAACTTTATGGATAAGAGACCAGGTCCAACGATTAGCGATTATCGTGAGCAATTGAAGCAGACTACACATAAAGCCCCAGTATTTGAAATAGATGCCAGGGAGCGAAGGGATGTCGCTCTGTTACTAGAAGCACTGCTATACACCCTTGACCCTGGTCTTCTGGTGGCCTGATCATGAAGCGTTATCAAATGAATCAGGGGCTTTATATAACCCCGACTCCGGCCGGTGCTTACTACAGTGTCTCTGATAATGAGCCGACACCCTCTCGTCGTTTACTGCATAGATTACTGAGTCAGAAATCAAGCCCTCTTTTAACCATTGAAAAGCTGAAGCAATGGCAGGAAGTGGATGATGACGATGAAGTTCTTGATTTACTTTTTCATGCCCAGAATCTGGGCTGGGTAGGCGGAGTGGATAAGCCAATCGAGGCCCCGGAGGGTGTGCTGGAAGAGGTTTTGCCAGATTTACTATCGAACCTCACAGATACAAACAAAGCTCTGCTGGCAGACTCTCAGGGTTTTTATATATGCTCTAAAGGGTTTCCCCATGAAACAGCTGAAGAATTATCTGCGTTAAGCGCGGATATCGCTTCCATGCACGACAGACATCGACATTTAATACAAAATAATCTGGGATTGAGCACTAGTGCCTGGTCTTTGGTAGATGCAGCAGGCTGCAGTCAGGTGGGTTTTTGGCCAATGTATGTAGGTGATCAACGCTTTGTGCTGGTTATTAGCGGCCTTCCTTACCTCAATCAACTTAGCTTAACCAGTTTGATCTGGGCTTTGTGTAAACGCTATGGTAGTTGATTGATAGCACTAATCAGTATTGCCTGACTTTTAAACGAAGAAAAAATAATATAAATAACATGGAAAAATTGGAGAGATAAAAATGCGTTCAGATATGCTCGATTCGATATTAAGTGAATTAAATGGTACCTCAGCGGACATAGAAGCAACAGCTGTAATATCAACCGATGGTTTAATGATGGCCTCACAGCTTCCAGCAAGCCTGGATGAAGACCGAGTAGGCGCGATGAGCGCAGCTATGCTTTCACTGGGCGAGCGTACCGCCCATGAGTTAGCACGCGGTAGTTTGGAGCAAGTACTGATAAAAGGTGCCACCGGTTACGTTGTCATGACATCTGCTGGTAAGGATGCAGTGTTGACAGTTCTGGCTAAACCTAACGCCAAACTGGGACTGATTTTTCTCGATGTAAAACGTGCGTCAGAAACTATAAGTCAATTAGTTTAAACCGTATCTATAAAACTTATTTATTAGTCAGCGAGGAGTCAGGTAATGCACGATATGAATCCGCAAGATATTGTCGGTGATTATACTGAGCATCAGCTTAATTTTTTTGATGGAACTAGTCGTAAGGTGCTGGTTACCGATGAAGAAATAGCATTCCCCAAGGGATGTCTCATTGTGTCGCGCACTGATACAAAAGGTTGCATTACCCATGCGAACGAGTCTTTTGTACGGATGTCGGGTTATCAAAAGTCCGAATTGATCGGTGAGCCGCACCATATATTGAGACACCCTGATATGCCACCAGCAGCATTTAAAGATTTATGGGACACTTTGCAGCGTGGTGAAAAATGGCAGGGATATGTCAAAAATTTACGTAAAAACGGAAGTTTTTACTGGGTGTTTGCAACTGCAATTCCAAATATTCGAAATGGTCAGGTACAGGGCTACACTTCTGTTCGACGTGAACCTTCGCGAAAAAAAATTGAAGAGTGCATGGCTCTTTATCCGACGCTTTTCTAGGTATAAGAATAGAAATGGCTCAATTCGAATCAATAATGGAGTAAATGATGTCATACAATCTGGCAATCAGCCCTGACTTTAAACCTGAATTAATATCAGGTTGGTTTTTCTTTAATACCTGGTTGCAAAAACAACTGGGGGAGGGCGTGCACCTCGAAATTCATCAGGATTTCAATGAACAGCACGATGCCATAGATCAGGGCAAGGTTGACTTGATCTATGCTAATCCCTTCGATGTGTCGAAACTGGTGAGGGACAAGGGCTTCTTACCAGTGGTGAAACCTGTATCAAAACCAGATGAGGCAATAATTGCATGCCAGGCAGGCGCTTTTAATGATGTCCAGGATTTGCCGAGTAATATAAGAGTTGCGCAAACTGATACGCCGGACGTCAATACTATTGGTATGATTATGCTGGAACCAGCCGATATTGATAAAGACAGCGTCGAACTCATTCCATGTGATAACTTTGTAGTGGTTGCCAGACAAATCATAAAGGGCAATGCAGATGTCGGCTTTTTCCTTGCAGAATCATTCAATGAACTGTCGGCATTGGTAAAGAAAGAACTGTTTCCGCTGGTAAGTAGCCAGATTCACATGATCCACCATGCAATGCTGGTTTCACCAAACCTGGCAGCACAAAGAGATAAAATCGGGGAACTGTTAACCTCAATGTCGGCAGATGCTGCTAGTAATCGTATTCTAAGCGATATTGGTATCGATGGTTTTGAATCTATGTCTGTCGAAGATGCAGAATTTATGATTGATCTGATGGATACGCTGACAACCTGAGAATTTATCTAAGGAACCTCTGATTAATTCAGATCTTCAAAATAACAATCTCATTATTGCCATATGTTATTACATCATGATAGCAGCGCAGCATTGCGCTAAAGATCAGTAACTAATATCGGCCAGTGAGAATATAGTAATGCTGGAAGGTCAAATAGATTCCATTGATATCCAGAATGCAAAAGTAAGCGCAGAAAAACGTAGGATTGAAGGTCATCACAGGCAAATCAGGAATATGTTAATTGAATAAACCTATTTCTATCATCAGGAAATCTATGCATTACTTGAAAAAATCATGAGTGTAGATGATTAATAAATAGCTACTGAATATGGGTTTTCATGGTGGCAGGATACCTCTTGTTTCTTTTATCCGGAGCCACTAAAGAGGTTTATTGGGTTAATTCAATACAAAAGTGCAATATTTACGATTAATTTTACAGCTATCCAATTTCTTCTTTAGAGTCAATTTGTTACTGAATATTGGCTGTATCAACTTCTTGTCTTATTGGAAGAAAGTCTGCTTTAAATCACATTTTACCTTAGCTATTAACTTGACATCTATACTGCCAAGGAAGAGGATTGGGAATATAGTCCCAAAATAAATTACTTTACTTAGAGGGGCAAGGGGGGTAACCGCTAAAACCGGAGGAAAATGATGTATACATATATAAAAAAGCAGTATGCAATTCTTTTATCCGTAATCTGCATTGGAGCATTGCCAACATTTGCATTTGCTCAGAGGCAAGATCCTGGGCTGCCGGATTTACCGCAACCCATAGAGCTTGAAGGCAGGGTTCAGGATGTTGAAGCATATGATTGTAACCATCAGCATAGGTATTGGTGTGGACGGATTGCAGGAATAGTTTGGATAAATGCTGATAATGGTGAAGTAGTGGCTAGATATCTGAAAAGAGATACCACTATGATATTAAACGGAAACGCAACTTTCTTTGAAGGGATTAAGCGTGGAGATAAGGCCAGGATTATCTATTTTAAGGATGATGTCTGGGCTTCTTCACTAGAGCTAGAGCGCACAGGTTCCTGATTGATGCGCATAAATGTAGTTGGTAAGTACTATTAAAAATACTATCAAAAAAATAATTATTTTCAAAAGCCATCTCATTGAGATGGCTTTTTTATTGCCGATTTACACAAGGGGCATAGTACAAATAACGCTATGCTTTAGTTGCGATCAATCCGATAAAGGAGCTCTCATTACAAAACACTGTACCCGTCAGATCACCAACGACTTCCCGTAAAATAAATCCAGCCGCTTTTAATTCTGTCTCAATACTTTTTAGTGAAAAATACTGAGTCCAGTTAAAAATTTGCCAGATATCATCAGGTTCGAAGATGATATATCTATCCAGAGTTAGATTATCGTCTGGATAAACAAAAGATTTCTGTATACCAACATATTCTGTAGCTGACCAGAAGCCACCCATCAGATTATTTTCAATCAGGCAGGAATCCACTTTATCCTTCATTAAATATTCAGAAACAACATCTAGAATAATATGTCCTCCCGGTTTTAACATTGAGTTGATCTTACCCAGTAGCAGGCCTCTTTGTTGTGGCGATAATGCGCAGAGATCGGTGTATATCAGCGTGACAATATCAAAATGATCAGGAAGATCATCTATTAAATAATCTGCCTGAAGGTAGCTCACATTATTTACTGAATTTTGCTTTGCATATTCAAGTGATGTGACTGAGAAATCTATTCCCGTAACATTGGCACCTAATGCAGCGAACCTTTCGGAGTAGAGACCGGGGCCGCAACCCAGGTCACACAGTTTATTGCCTGACAACTGTAGTTGTAAATCTATCCAGCTGACCACCTGATCGATTAAATCAAAGCGACGTGATGCAAGGTCTGTTTCCGGATTAAGATGAAAGCCAAGCATCTGCTCTGCCAGGTGTGGACGAGTCCAAAGCTCCCTGGCGGTGTAACGAGAAAAAGGGGTAGGGCGTTGTGAAATATCAAAAATTAAATCATACATAATAAAGAATCCTGTAAAGCCGGAGAGGCGATAGAAAAATATGGGATAATGCGGACAAAATAATTTACCTAACCTTTCCCATGAATTAGGTGAAGGTTTTACAAGGTGTAGCCGCGCTTATGTAGATTAGATTTTTTGAATGTGGGAATTATAAGACTGCTAAGTTAAAAGTAAATAGTTAAACGCTTCTCATGAAGGCTTTAACCAGACGCTGGTATCATGAAAAGCTACACCGCCAGCTGGAAACCCGGGCTGAGAAGAGGTCAGGGCGTTGATGCCCAGACCTTCAATAAACGCACTGTTCGGCCACAGACCTTCTACAATAATTGTGTCAGAGTGCTGGTCAGTAACCGCCTCGGCTACAATTAAAATTGACCCCTTGTCATTACCAATACGAATCGTTTCACCATTCTGAACTCCAAATTTTTTTAATACTTCGGTATGGATTAGTGCTTTAGGTTGTCTTTCTTTTTTAATGGAGGATGTGGTTTCATTAAAACTGGAATTGAGAAAATTCTGTGCGGGTGCGGTGACTAAACGATAGGGCCTCTGCTGTGAAGACTCGTCCGTTATTGCCCAATGATCGGGGAATGATGGCATACCTGGCCCTACTCGGCCTAGAGCAGCCCAGTCTGCCTTAAAGTGAAATTTACCATCCGCATGCAGGAAGCCATTGAGAAAGTGTGATTCTTCAAAAGAAGTGCTAACATCCAGTCCCTGTTGTTGATGAATTTGCTCGGCATCAGGGTAACCAGAGCGAAGTAGGGACTCATTCAGAATATCCCAGGCTGACATTTCAAAGCCGGGATGTTTAAGTCCCAGTCTTTTAGCTAATGCACAAATCAATTCATGGTTGGAGCGGCATTCACCCGGCGCAGGCACTACCTTTTTAGCGACCTGTAGTACCGCATGACCGCCCGGACTATAGATATCATCATGTTCAAGAAACATGGTAGCCGGTAATACGATATCGGCCATTTGTGCTGTCTCGGTCATGAATTGCTCATGCACACAAACAAACAGATCCTCGCGCATAAAACCGGCTTTGACTTTGGCTGATTCAGGGGTAATCACGACTGGATTGGTATTTTGAATCAACATGGCTTTGACCGGGACTCCGCCACACAGAGCGTCACTATCGCCGGTTAAAATATCACCTATACGCGACATATCCAGTGTACGCGTACCAGCCTGTTTCAGCTCAGTTGCTTCGATCAATTGCGTATTCACCTTTGCCAAAGGACCTAGAGAATATAACGCACCACCACCTTCAACAGACCAGGCTCCAGTCAGCGCTGGTAAACAAGACACAGCATGCATATTCACCGCACCATTACGCGAGCGGGAAAGGCCAAAGCCCATGCGAATATAAGATTTTTTGGTACTGCCATACAGTCGGGCGAATTGTTCAATCTGCTCAACAGATAGACCCGTGATGTTAGCCGCCCACTCAGGTGTTTTAGTCTTCAGGTGTTGCTCAAGTTCATCTGGCGCATCGGTGTAACGGGCCAGGTATTCTCGGTCAGCATAGCCATCACGAAACAGTACATGCATCAGCGCACAGGCCAATGCACCATCGGTGCCGGGACGTACGGCCAGATGCATATCAGCTTTTTTTGCAGTTTTGGTCTGGTAGGGATCAATGACAACCAGTTTCGCACCATTACGCATGCCTTCCAGCGCATGAGTCATTACATGAACCTGAGTCGAAACAGGGTTAGTTCCCCAGATAACGATGACATCAGACTTGGCCATTTCACGTGCATCTACACCATTAAAGCCACCTGCACCTGCCTGCCAGCCGGGGTGAGACAAACCTACACAGATGGTGCCTGCCATACTGGAATAACCCTTAGCATGGCGTAGGCGATTAATGCCTTTGCGCATCAACAGGCCCATGGTACCACCATAATAATAAGGCCAAACGGATTCAGCCCCATGCTCCTGTTCGGCTTTTAATAATGCACTGGCAACCGTATCAAGCGCCTCATCCCAGCTTATACGCTCAAACTGACCAGAGCCTTTCGCGCCGACTCGTTTCAGGGGATATAAAAGCCGATCGGGATGGTGGATACGTTCGCTATAGCGAGCTACCTTACCGCAAACAATGCCATCGGTATAAGGCAGCTGTTTTGAGCCATTCACCTTGCCGATACGATTATTTTCCAATACTTCAACTTCCAGCGCACATACGCTGGGGCAATCATGGGGGCAGACCGAGTAGACAGTATTCTGGGACATGAGATGAGGTCAGTGTTTTTGGAGACGATATTTTACACAAATATGTGAGCTTTGCTCACGGAGAATAGTACAAAATTTCTGGCTACAAAGGCACTTTAAACACTGACCAATACTTCCTTTAAGGCGCAGTTTGTTCAACTATTTGCTCTATCACCCTGCTCATTTTTTGATAATGACGGCCTTTCCAGTAGATTTTGTTACAGTTTTCGCAATGAAAGAATTCATCGTAATGCTTTTTAGTTTGAGCTTGCAGGCTGTTTTCTATGTCTTGTTTTTTTACTGGCTGGATTATTCCATTGCACCGCATACAACGGGTGAAAGGTTTTAGATTATTGTACAGGTCGAAGCGAGATAGAATTTCTAATAGCTGTTGTTGTGGGTATCGGCTGCGCACAAAGTATGCGTGGGTAATATGTTTACGCATCAGCAACTGCCGGTCGTAGCTGAGCAGTATGCGATGTTCATCTATTGATATTCTGGCGAGTTCAGGATCATCGTAGTCATTACGGTATAGTGTGTCGAAACCGAGCATACGTAGGTAAGCCGCCAGCTTACCGAGGTGAACGTCAAGTACAAAGCGTGTGTTGCGTAAGGGGGTTGGTTGACAATGTTTAAGGTTGGAGATATCCAGCGACTCAAAAACAGGATATACACTGATATGGTCATTGTTTTGAATCTGGTAATTAAAATCAACGGATTCGCCATTCACAATAATCAGGTCTACTTCTGTGTGAGGTACTCCGATTGATTCAATAAGGTCTTTGATAGACCTGGTCTGCTTTAGCTCATAACTGAATTCTGTTTTTTGTTGATCAGCTTGCAGGAAGTCGTTGAGCTCTTCATAAAAACGTATGTTAACCTGTTGCATAGTCCTTAAATCATAGTTTCTTTATAGCTTGAGCATCGGATATTCACCCCATGACAACTAAAGGGGCGTTGTCTCTATTCTTATAATGATGAGGGGTTCAATCGACTTTTCAGATCATTTGCAAATCCGCTGCCTGCTTCGGCATAAATATTAAATGAACAGTCGACTCCAATGGCACTGAGCTCCTCAGCCTCGTCATCATATTTTGAGGTTGCTGCAATTTTTCCTTTAAAGCCCATATCCTGCAGCAGTAATGCTGCTGCCTTATTCGCATTATGCGTAGGCAAGGTGAGTAACACCCATTGTAAACCATCAATGAGCTGTGGCGCTCTTGACCAGAAGTCGAGATTGGTTGCATCTCCCGCCACAACATCACGATTTAATTGCTGGTGTTTTAAGGCCTTGTCAGCATCAATTTCAACGCCAAGTAAACGATTATGAAAATCGAGTTCAATGGCTTGATAGGCCGCACTACCCATACGGCCCATACCAAAAATGGCAACTTCAATATGCGCTAAATCCAGGTCTTCTTCACCAGAGAGTCTTGTCTTACGTTCAAACTGCTTAAAAGTTGATCGCCATTGTTTATAAAGATGATCACGGATTGAAACCAGTGGTGAAGAGATAATGAAGGATAAAGATAAAACTATAGCAAAAACCGCTAACCATTCTCTGGGTAACCAGCCAGATACGGTTGCCAACGACCCGACGATGAGTCCAAATTCACTATAGTTTGCAAGATTTAATGAGGCCCGCCACGAGGTACTGGCTCTTAGAGAAAAAACATTGAACAGGACAAAATAGAGAGCCGTTTTAATGGGTAGAAAAACGATGAATATCAGAGCTACCCAGAATTCCTGCCAGCCAGGCAAAGCAGTCATGCCGACACTGAGAAAAAAACCAACCAGAAATAAATCCTTGAAACTTAATAAAGCCTTGGACAATTCGCTGGATTTAGGGTGATTAGCCAACAACATGCCTAAAATAAGCGCGCCGACATCACCTTTCATGCCGACTAGTTCAAATATATCTGCGCCACCTAACGCAAGTACAATACCGAATAAAACTAATAATTCTCCATGTCCTGAGTAATCCAGAGCTTTTCTCAATACATGCCTGAAAGGTATGAGCATCAACAAACCTACCGCCCATAGTGATGGAATTTTACCGATAGATACGGCTAGAAATATTACGGCTACAATATCCTGAACAACAAGCACACCAATCGAAATCCTTCCATGCGCCGAAGAGGTAGCACCCAGTTCATCGAGTATTTTTATTGCAAAAACAGTACTGGAAAACGACAAAACGAAACCAATAAGTAACGCAGTCTGGAAATCCAGCCCATTCAATAGAGAAATATTAAATTGAGCTATCAGGAAAACTATTCCTGACAGTAGTAATGTTACCCCTGCCATATGTATTGATGCCACCCCCCAGACTTCAGGTCTGGCGAGGGATTTAACCTGTAGTTTAAGGCCTATGGTAAAAAGTAGAAGAGTGATCCCAAGATCAGCAATTGAACTTAGAAACTCACCACCTTCAGCACCCAGAGCATTGAGTATAAAGCCAGCAAACAGGAACCCGACTAGAGGAGGTAATCCTGCTAACTTAACCAGAAACCCGAATATAAAGGCAATCGCAAGCCAGATAGGATCACTGGGAGGAATGGATGATAAGAGTGTTTCCATCTAATAGATTCTGGACTTCATTGTAAGGCTGGTCAATTTAGTGTGCCCAGCAATACGGCTTTTCACTCTTCACTCTAGTTAGCAAAGTAAGAATGGTTATTAAATCACTTGAGCAAGCATGGGGTCAGATAAAAACTGCCAATATCAGGCAATGCAAGGGTTTATACTGGAATTCACCCACAATGCTCTATAATAAAATAATAACAGGGCGATATTATCAAGTTATCTGAAAGTTGAACGGCGCGCAGGTTTTACAACTAGCGGGTGTTTGTTCCAGCTTTTTAAAATACTTAGCAGTGGCTATATCTCGAATTACTGTTTAAAAAAAAGACAAAGCGATTGCTCGATCTGGTGAGTATTAGCTCAATCGTGACAGTGATATATCAAGCGTCAGGCAGACTTACTCCGTCAAGGTCGACTAATCTGAATCTGGGTACCACAAATGAAGATCAAAGCCCTGTTAGAAATGATAATAGCTCTGACAGTTATCGTTCTGATTACACTCAGCCTCACCATGACCAGTACGACTGTCAATAGTAATACTGTAGCGGCAGAGCCAGATCACTCTAAATGCTCGCAGGTCGTGATGGCACCCTGTGGCTCTGCAATTATGGCGCCGGACTCGACAAGTTCGACCCGGCTAGCGGCGTCTTTACCCACCACCGGCACGACGCAGATGATCCTCTCGTCTGGAAACAGAAAATGAAGCATATGGTCCATTTGCCCGGCAGCTTCAGAAACTGGCCAAAGGTTTTGATATGCAACAGATTGCTGACTTTCTTAACAGGTTCAAATGATGACAGAGTATTTGAATAAAATCGCTGAAACCCCGGTATGCCGTGTCATGGATGTAAATAGTGCGGCTTTGACCTTTTTAAAGTTGATCAGCTATGAATATCATTGATCCACATAAGCACAGCATTTTGATTGTTGATGATGTTCCAGCCAACCTGGCGGTGGTGTCTGAGCATCTGGTTCAATCCGGTTTTCAAATCAAGGTTGCTGCTACCGGTGAGGCCGGGCTGAAGATCGCCCAAAGCACTCTTCCCGACCTGATTCTGCTGGATGTGATGTTGCCGGGTCTGGACGGCTATGAAATCTGTCGCCTGTTGAAAGCGGATATAAAGACGCGGGATATACCAGTGATTTTTATGACGGCGATGACGCAAACGGAACACAAGGTCAAGGGGTTTAAGGCTGGTGGAGTGGATTACATCACCAAGCCGCTTCAACAGGAAGAGGTATTAGTAAGAGTTTCCACACACCTACGGCTGAGGGAATTGACGCTAATGCTTGAGGAAGCAAAGCAGGATCTGGAACAACGCGTAGTTGAGCGCACCGCTGCATTAGAAGAAGCCAATGAGCGTTTAAAAAAACAGATCAACGAGCGTAAACAGACACAGCAGGCGCTTGCCAGAAGTGAGCTGGAATACCGTAGTCTGGCGGAAAACTTGCCCGATAATATCATTCGTTATGACCGCGATTGCCGTGTTATCTACTGCAACCCTGTGATAAAGCAGAACCTGAATCTAGATGTTGACCGATTACTAGGCAAGACCCCTGTGGAGTTTGCTAAAAGCACTCCTGCGGACTCAGGCGAAGATGATCTTCTAGAGTTAAATACCGAGATTGAATGTCGCGTGAGACAGGTTATTGAAACGGGGGAGTCGAGTGAAATGGAGGTGGTTCTCAAAACACCTGACGGTGAATTTCGTACCCATCACCTACGCTATAATGCGGAGTGGGATACGCGAGGGCGTACTGTTGGTGTACTGGTCATCGGTCGCGACATTAGCCAGAGAAAAAAAGATGAAGAGGCATTGCAACGCCTGAATCGGGAGCTACGTGCGATCAGCGATTGTAATCAGATTCTGGTGCGCGCAGTAGACGAACAGGATTTGCTGGATGACATCTGCCGTATTATTTGTGATGAGGCTGGTTACCATCTTGCCTGGGTGGGGTATCGGCAAAACGACATAGATAAATCAATCCTTCCTGTAGCCCTGGCCGGTACCGAGGATGATAGCCTGTTACAGTCGAAGTTCAGCTGGGGGGATACGGTATATGGGCAAGGAGTTACTGGAAGAGCCATCCGTAATGGGGACATAGCCTGCATAGATAACTTTGCTACAGATCCATTGGCAACCCCCTGGCGTGATCTGGCCCTGGAACAGGGTTTTCAATCCTGTATAGGCTTACCCCTGAAGGACGAAAGTAATCAGGTGTTCGGTGTTCTATGCATCTATTCTGCAAAAACGGAAGCCTTTCCTGAGGAAGAGAGACGTCTGTTGTCAGAGCTGGCAGAGGATCTGGCCTTCGGCATTGTCAATCTACGCAGGCGTATTGAACATGACAAGGCCGAGGAACAGATGAGAATTGCAGCCACGGCATTCGAAGCTCAGGAAGGCATCATTATCACCGATGCCAGCTTACACATCCTGCGTGTCAACGCTGCCTTTAGCGAGATTACCGGTTATTCATCGGAGGAGGTGGTGGGTGCCACCCCGAATATGCTTAAATCAGATCGACATGATGACGACTATTTCCAGCATATGTGGGACAGCATCAATCAAAAAGGAGCCTGGCAGGATGAAATCTGGAATCGACATAAAAATGGCCAGGTCTATCCGGTGTGGCTGAACATCACTGCGGTGCAGAAGGATTCTGGTGAGGTCACTCATTATGTGGGTACCATGACAGATATTACCGAGCGCAAGGCGGCAGAAGCGGAGATTGAGCATCTCGCCTACCATGACCCCTTAACACTGCTGCCTAACCGACGACTGCTTCTGGACCGACTTGAACTGGCTTTATCCGCTGCTGATCGTAGCCACAGCAGAGGAGCCCTGCTGTATATCGATCTGGATAACTTCAAGGTGCTTAACGATACCCGTGGACACGATGCAGGGGACCAGTTATTGATCGAGGTTGCACAGCGTCTCCTCACCTGTGTACGCAAGGAAGATACGCTGGCGCGCTTTGGTGGTGATGAATTTATGATCATGCTAAAAAACCTGGGTACAAACTCCCAGGAGGCCTCTGATAAGATCAAACGAGTGGGTGTGAAGGTGCTTCTCGCAGTTGGTTTGCCGTATACGATTGATGGTCAGATACACCATATCACCCCAAGCATTGGGGTTACCTTGTTCGAGGGTACACAAAGTAGTGTGCAGGAGCTACTGAAACAGGCTGACATAGCCATGTATCAGGCTAAGAATGGGGGGCGCAATACGCTACGTTACTTTGATCCGGAAATTCAGAGCTCCCTGGACGAACGGGCAGCGCTAGAGATCGCGCTCAGGCATGGTATCGAGGATCAGCAGTTTTTTCTTCAGTATCAGGCTCAGGTAGATAATGAGCGCGGCATTATCGGAGCAGAGGTTCTGATACGCTGGAATCACCCGCAACGCGG
>JBNKPX010000068.1:0-18318 GCA_050295575.1 Gammaproteobacteria bacterium
GGTTTCATCGGGTGAGCTTTTTAGCTTTTCGAACAGATTATCCAGTTCGGTTCTATCTGCATATGCAGGTACCATCAGCCCGAACAGGCAAAGGATTAGAAGTATTCTGCTGAGTGATTGCTGCATGTGGCTACCTCTCAATGATCTTTCAGGGAACATTATCACTATTCAACACAGTAACCATTGATAAATCAAATGCAAATTGCTTATGCATTGTTTCCCTGATTGGATGGGGTGATTTATATTGACCTGCTAATTCAGTCAATTCAGGACTGATAGATACGAAACAATGAGTAGAGGAAAACCTAATGACCCAGGATGTAGTAATACTAAGTGCTGTTCGTTCCCCCATCGGTAGCTTTGGCGGGGGCTTAAGCTCTCTTGAACCTTGTGAGCTAGCCGCTGATGTGATGCGCGAATCCATCGCTCGCTCTGAGGTTGATGCTGAAAAAATCAATTATGTGACCGTCGGTAACTGTATCCCTACCGATTCTCGTTATGCCTATGTGGCCCGTGTTGCATCTATTAATGCGGGCCTGCCGCTTGAGTCTGTCGCCATGGCGGTTAACCGTTTATGTAGCTCCGGGTTACAGGCTATAGTCACTACGGCACAGAATATTATGCTAGGTGATTATGAATATGGTATCGGCGGTGGCGTTGAAGTGATGTCTCGCTCGGGTTATCTATCGACCCAGATGCGTTCCGGCACTCGCCTGGGCGATAGCCAGATGATCGATATGATGGTAGCCGCGTTAAACGATCCTTTTGGTGTTGGACATATGGGGATTACCGCTGAAAACCTGGCGGAGAAATGGAATATCTCACGTGAAGAACAGGATGCCTTAGCTGCTGAATCACATCGCCGAG
This sequence comes from Gammaproteobacteria bacterium, assembly GCA_050295575.1. Taxonomy (GTDB): domain Bacteria; phylum Pseudomonadota; class Gammaproteobacteria; genus JACNJF01. The sequence continues at coordinate 868 of JBNKPX010000068.1, forward strand.
CTGCCATTGCGCTGGAAGAAGGTCGTTTTAAAGAGCAGATTGTTCCGATTACTATCAAATCACGTAAGGGTGAGATTGTGGTTGATACGGATGAGCATGTGCGCCCTGGTACAACCGTTGAGTCGCTCGCGGGTATGCGCCCGGCGTTTAAGAAGGATGGTACGGTTACCGCTGGTAATGCTTCTGGCTTGAATGATGGTGCTGCGTTTATGGTACTGGCCTCGGCTGAAGTAGCTGACAAGGCTGGACAGAAACCCCTGGCACGACTGGTATCTTATGCGGTTGCCGGTGTAGCCAATGAGATTATGGGTGAAGGCCCGATCCCTGCGACTAAACTTGCGTTGAAAAAAGCAGGTCTGTCGCTGGACCAGATGGATGTGATTGAATCTAACGAGGCTTTTGCATCTCAGGCGATCGCTGTAGCCAAAGGGCTGGGGCTGGATATGGAAAAAACCAATCCGAATGGTGGCGCTATTGCATTGGGTCATCCGGTGGGTTGCTCTGGCGCCTTTATTGCGACTAAGGCGATTTATGAGTTGCAGCGGGTGAGTGGGCGCTATGCGCTGGTGACTATGTGTATTGGTGGGGGTCAGGGGATCGCGGTTATTTTGGAGAGGATGTAATCCTTATCCAGGATCTGACCGAATGTTGTTTCACACGCCTTTCTGTCCTTGCTCCGTAGCTACAGACGAGTAGGCGTGCGAGTGGCTTTCTTTTACGCGAAAAGAAAGTCACCAAAGAAAGCGCGCCCCTCAATCCCTTGTGCCGTCAAAATGGCATCCAGAGCAGGGTCGGCTCAGACGCGGGTCCCACCGCGCTGAGCCTCAAATGGCATCCATTCCATTTGACCCTACTCTGAACACTATTTTGCCGCGGGCTTGAAAGGGTACTTTAAATCAAGGGGTTTTGAGCTTTACTCAAAACTCCTTTTGTTTTTTAACGCCCTTATTGAGTGCCGATTGTGAGTCCTTTTGTAGGGGCTTCAGGCATTGATAGGTATATGGCTCCGCTTACCACCGTTAGATTGCCGCGCTATCGCTCGCAATGACAAAGCGGTGTCATCGCGAGCGTTAGCGCGGCGATCTCAACACTCTCATAGATTCCACCGATTTAAACCTAAACCCAATCCAGTGACAGATCTCTCCACCCCGGATTTATCGTCTCAACAAGCAGGATCTTTTTAGCACGCGATCCTGCCTTGATCTGCTTTTCTCGCGTAATTGCCGACTCTATACTGCCTGTCGTCTCATACCAGACCAATTTATTACAGTTATATTTTCTGGTGAACCCTTCTAGTAGCTTATTTTTATGCTCGTAAACTCTTCTTTCGAGGTTATTGGTGACACCCGTATATAACACTCTATTGGATTGATTGGTGAGGATGTAAACATAGTAGCTTTTGAATTCCATATTTCGATATTTTCCATTTCTATCTTTACTGGATAGATTATATCCTTTGATGCCATAAACAGCACTTCCATGTACTACCAAGGCCTGTGAAACCCCATCCGGCCCGCAATAAAAATCCTTACAAAACCCAATCCACCAGTTAAAATCACACCTATGAAATCAAACTCCCCACTAATCAACTGGCTCCTCCTGATGAGCCTCGTGCTCCTCTGGGGCACCTCATTTATGTTTACCGCTATCGCGGTCAGAACCGTTGACCCGCTATCACAGGTTTTCTTTCGTATCGTTATTGGTGCGGTCATACTCATCATCTATCTGTATGCGCGTAACAAGCGTTTACCCTTTGATGTGAAAAGCTGGCTTATCTTTAGCCTGCTTGGGTTTGTCGGCTACCTGCTTCCTTTCTTTCTTATCGCCTGGGGTCAGCAAACACTGGACTCGGGTCTGGCAGGTATGATTATGGCAATCATGCCTCTGGCTACCATGATCCTGGCGCATTACTTTATTCCTAATGAATCGCTGAACCGTTTTAAGATTTTCGGCTTTGTGCTGGGGATAAGCGGGGTTACGCTTTTGCTTGGCCCGGTTTTTAAAGGTGAGCCCCTTGAGATTCTCAGCGCCATTGCCGTTTTTGTTGCAGCATGCAGCTATGCCTTGAATACGATTCTTGTTCGACGCCTGCCTGCGTTCAGCCCTATGGTCGCGGCAACTGGCGTGTTACTTGCCTCCAGCCTGTGCCTGTTACCATTGTGGTTAGCCCAACAACATATCGTGCTGGCTGATATCAGCTCTGAATCTTTTTGGTCTGTGATATGGCTGGGTATAGGTCCTACCGGTGTGGCGACAATTATTCTATTTGCGGTGATCGATCGTGCTGGCCCCACATTTGTGTCGACGATGAATTACATGATTCCTGTGGTCGCCTTTATGTCCGGAGTGTGGTTTCTTTCTGAACCATTAAGCTGGAGCAGCCTGCTGGCACTGGCGATTATTCTGCTCGGCATTGCTTTGACCCGTTTTAGAGCCAGCCATAATGCCCGCTCTCAAACTTAGCCGTTTACTTTACGGCTGATCCAGATCAGGCGGAATATTAGCCAGGCAGCTGCATGCGCAAGCCCGGCGATGAGTCCCACCCAGAATCCTGCGGCACCCATCGGCTCAATAATCCAGTCTTTAAAGGTCAGGGTATAGCCGAGAGGAATGCCGATTACCCAGAATGAAAACAGCATGATAAACATGGGAATGCGAGTATCTTTAAATCCACGTAATGCACTAATGCAACTTACCTGTATCACATCGGCCATTTGAAATATCGCGCCAAAAAACAATAGCTGGATGGCCATACTCAGCACCTCATTATCGTTGGTATACCAGCCTGCCAGCATCCCTCTATTGAACGATAAAAATGTTGCGAAGCTAAGCGCTATGATCAGTGCCAGCACAATAGAGCTGCGTGCGACCAGACGGGCGCTGTCACATTGCTCTGCCCCGACCAGAAAGCTGATTCTTAAGGTAAGCGCCATCCCCAGACTCAGTGGCACCATGAATAATACACTGACGATATTTAATGCGATCTGATGCCCTGCCACCGTCACTGTGCCCAGCGGTACCAGCAATAAGGCGATCACCGAGAACATGGTTGCTTCTACAAAAATAGTAAAACCAATCGGTATACCCAGCCGCAACAACTCACTAAATTGCTTCAGATTCGGCAGGGTTCGGTGCATCCATAAATGGAATGGTTTAAATGCTGTTGCGCGATGAATATAGGTCCATAACGCGATAAGCGCAATCCAGTTCGCAATAGCGGTAGCCCAGCCGCAACCAACACCGCCCATTGCTGGAAAGCCCAGTTTGCCGAAGATGAAGATGTAATTGAGCGGGGTATTGATCAACGTTGATATCACGGTGAATACCATGATGATGCGGGTATGCCCCAGTCCATCGGTGAGCCCACGTAAAGCAATAATCAACAGGATGGCAGGTATACCCAGAGAAAATGCAAACAGATATCCGCTGGTGATGACCGCAGGCCCCGCCTGCATCTGCAACCAGTGTAATACCGGGGAGACATTATTAAGCCCGATCATCGCAACTATTGAGGCAATGATTGCAAAGTAGATACCATGCCAGGCTACGGGTGTAACAAGATGATATTTTCTGGCGCCGTTATAGCCTGATATCATCGGTTGCAGCGCATTTAACACGCCTACCACAAACAGAAAGATGGGCACCCACAGGCTATAGCCGATACCAACACCGGTCAGGTCTTCGGCACTGGCACGTCCGGCCATCAGGGTATCGATCACGCCATTGGCCATTTGTGCTAACTGGGCAATCAGGATAGGGGTACCCAGACGCGCCAGTGTTAACCATTCGAACCTGACGCGCTGACTGAGCGTTCCGGATTCGTGTGCTTGCGGTTGATGAGTTTCGTCCAGCAGTTGAGTCATGGGTCTACCTGATAATAAGGCGCGCATGATAGCAGAATCACTCTGGCTGACTATTCTCATTGCAAACAAAAACATCGAAAGCTGCGATATCATTCTATAAATAAGTAATACTCTTAAATATTTGTAGTAGGACCTGATCTTGAAAAAACAGCTCGGCAGTCATTCAACTTACCAACGTATAGGCCGTCTGGATGCCATGCGCATTCAGCTGGCGCGTCCTGATGCCTTGCTACCACTGTCCCTGCTTGGACTGCTCACCGGCCTGCTAGCGGGCTCGGTGATCGTGCTGTTTCGCATACTGGTTGAAAGCAGTCAGGATTTTATCCTGCCTGGTCAAGGCTCGGATAATTACGAAGCCCTACCCGAATGGGCTAATTTCGCACTGCCCATAGCTGGCGCAATCTTGCTTGGCCTGCTATTCCGTTTTGCTGGCAAAGGAGTGCATGTTTTAGGTGTAGCTCGGGTGATGGAACGCATGACCTATCATCAGGGGCATTTCACCCTGCGAGGGTTTGTGCTGCAGTTTGTGGGGGCAGCGATTGCTCTGATCAGTGGTCAATCGGTTGGGCGCGAAGGGCCGCATGTTTTTCTGGGCGCCGCTGCAGGAAGCCTGATGGGGCAATATTTTTCCCTGCCCAATAATACAATTAGAACCTTTGTGGGCTGTGGCACTGCCGCAGGCATTGCAGCATCGTTCAATACGCCCCTGGCCGGGGTGATTTTTGCACTGGAAGTGGTGTTAATGGAATACACCGTCGCCAGCTTTATCCCTGTGATTCTGGCGGCAGTTGTCGCCACTACGGTTTCCAATCTGGTACTGGGCAGCACAGCATCATTTATTGTTCCGGTGATGAAAATGGGTTCTTTGAGTGATCTGCTGCTGGTCATTATACTGGGGATAGTGGCAGGAACGGTTTCAGCGCTTTTTATACATTTACTGCAACACTTCACGCGCAGTAGCAAAAACATTCCCATCTGGTGGAGACTGCTGTTTGCAGGTGTTTTGATGGGCCTCAGCGGCATGCTTATTCCACAGCTGATGGGCATTGGATACGACACCGTAGAGCAGGCCCTGAATGGTCATCTGGCTATCGGCCTGCTATTGCTGTTAGTGGTCAGTAAACTTTTAGCAACCTCAATAGTAATTGGATTAGGGGTGCCCGGTGGCATGATTGGCCCAACCCTGTTCATCGGTGCCATGCTGGGTGCGGCTACCGCCAAGATATTTTTGCTGCTGCCGTTTGATCTGCACACCGAAGCTGGATTCTTTGCACTACTGGGCATGGGTGCGATGATGTCGGCCAGCCTGCAGGCCCCACTTGCGGCTCTGGTCGCCATGCTGGAACTGACCGATAACCCCGCCGTGATTCTACCCGGTATGCTGGCAGTGGTAGTATCTGGTGTAACGGCCAGTGAGTTGTTTAGAAAACAATCCCTGTTTCTGTCCATACTGAAAGCCTCCGGGGAGGATTACAACACCAACCCTATTTTGCAAAGCCTGCGCCGGGTCGGGGTTGGCAGTGTGATGGAACAGAATTTCATCCATGTCGACAATAGTATCTCGATTAAACTTGCGCTTGAAGTTCTGCGAAATAAGCCCAGCTTTATACTCATCGATAAAGACAATATCCCTGTCACACTGATGCCTGCCGTTGAGTTAGCCAAATATATTGAAACCCGATCAGAAGATGGCCCAGACTCTATTGATCTGCTTGAGATACCCGCACTACGCTGGCAGGTAGGCAGCGTTCATCTGCAGGCCAACCTGCAGGAGGCCTACGAAATACTGCAATCCGGTACCTATGAAGCGCTTTTTGTGGAGCGCAGTATGCGCAAGGGTGAACATCATATATTCGGCGTATTGAGCAAAAACATGGTGGAAAAGGCTTACAGTTTTTAGTTGCAAATTCTCTGACTGTAAGCCATCTGAGAAAAGTTTCTTATCCCAAAAAGCGCATTACATCCCTGCTCGAACTCAGTTATTATTACTCGCATTAGGGGGCCTCAAACTTAAAATTTAAGGAGTCTGCATTAATGAAATCATTCAACACCTTTGCCATAGCGGCAGCTTTTACATTGTTTTCGGAAATTGCTCTTGCCCATCAAGGAGGTACGATCGGTGGATTTACCAGTGGTTTTACCCACCCTATGCTGGGCTGGGATCATGTCATCGCTATGGTAGCGGTAGGTCTTTGGGGGGCTTTTCTCGGCATGCCTGCGATCTGGGTGCTACCGGTAGTTTTCCCGCTGGTGATGGCCTTTGGCGGCGTACTGGGTGTGATGGGTATTCCTGTGCCTTCGATTGAAACCGGGATTGCCGTTTCTTCTATTGTACTCGGGCTTATGGTTGCTTTTGCCGTGCGCCCCCCCATCTGGATTGCAGCGGTAATAGTCGCCGCCTTCGCCATCTTTCATGGTCATGCTCATGGCACCGAATTGCCCGGTGCAGCTAATCCAATTACCTATAGCCTGGGCTTTGTGATTGCTACCGGATTGTTACATCTACTCGGTATAGCTTTCGGTTTAATGGTGCGTTGGCCGCTCGGAAAAATAGCGGTTCAGGCCGGTGGCGGTGTCATCGCCGTGCTGGGGGTAGGCTTTCTGACTGGAGTAGTATGAACCACAGGCTGCGTTCATTTTTATGGCTAATGCTGATGCTCGTACCGGGGTCAGCATTCGCGCATACCCCGATCAAGGGCATAGGCAACTTTTACAACGGTGTATTACATCCATTGGTCGTGCCATCACATCTGTTACTGTTGATTGCCATCGGCCTGTTTCTGGGCCAGCAGGGCATGAAGGAAAAACAGGTTGCAATTATGGCATTTCTGGCAGCTACGCTGCTGGGGCTGGTAGGCGCCTGGTTTTCTCCCGGAGCCCCGCTTGAACTGGTCATGTTGAGCTGCTCGGCAGCGCTGGGCCTGCTTATTGCGCTATCACCCAATCTGATTTTACTCTGGTGCTCCGTTATTGCTGCTATCTGTGGGCTGCTACTGGGTGTGGATTCAACTCAGGAAACCCTCACCGGAGAAGCCCGGTTTGTTGCTTTGTTTGGTAGTGGGGTAGGTATCTACTTCTTTTCACTATACCCGATGGCATTCGCTGACTTTTTTAACAAAGTACACTGGAAAAGAATCATCATCAGAGTGATTGGGTCCTGGCTTGCCGCCAGTTCGTTTCTGGTGCTAGCTTTAGCTTTGAAATAGCTTTGGTTTTGAAAGATTCATCCTTTTAAGGAACCTCTGATTAGTTCAGAGCATCCTTAATATTGAAAACATTTTAAGCACAGATCAGGGCGGGAAGCCTTTAGCCACAACAGACACAATCAATACCTGTTAACAGGCCCTGGCATATTTCAGGCGTAAAAAAGGCCGTGCATATAATGCACGGCCAACGTAGAGACCAAAGTAATGGTCAAGGGAAGCTGATGTAAAACCTTAAACTTAATTCTTCAATATTATGCTTGCTGTCTTACACGATAATCCTGAACTGTTTGATTTAGGCTGGCTTGATAACCGCCTTCCGCATAAAATGAATCTCTGATACTGTCCTGGAAATTCATCCAGTCATTCGTTTAATAAATGAGATTCATTCCCAAGCAAACACTTATTAATTCAACTGGTGAATTTATAGCGCGGTCGAAGTCTCAAATAAGTCTGATTTTGTTAAAATGATTAATAAATCTCTGATAGAGGCCCATAATACGGCCATGGTTAACACTATTATGACTATGACAGACAATGGTTGTATTAAACCAACGCTCTACATGGAAAAACTACAATAATGAATGCCAAGCTGATTCTGAAAAACCTGAACCTACTGTTTGTCGATGATAACCCCCGCATTAGTGCAGAGATCTATTCGATATTCTCTTCTATATTCAATAACATTACTCTGGCGCACAATGCCTGCACAGCACTATCCATTTTTCAGGAAAAACCCATCGACCTGATCATTACCGATATTGAAATGCCCGGTGAGGATGGCCTGACTCTAATAGAGAAAATACGTGATGCTGATCAGGAGGTTCCAATCATCATACTCAGCGCGCATAGCGATCATCAGTACCTGATGCGCGCAGCGAACCTACGAATTGATGGTTACATCACCAAACCGATTAGCTTTCATAAGCTGAATACCGCCCTGGCCAAAACGGTACAACGACTCGAGCATAAAGTCAGTGCTATCAAGCTGAGTCCACAAATCGTTTACCACCCGCTGCTAAAAGTTCTATATGTCGATGGTCAGGAAGTCAGCCTCGGAACAAAAGAATGCCTGCTGCTTGAGTTACTGCTTTATAAACACCACCGAGTAGTAGGGAGAACTGAAATCGCTGATATAGTATGGCCGGATCATGACATGACCGAATCAGCGCTCAAGAACCTGATCAGCGAGCTTCGTAAGAAACTCAAATACGACCTGATTAAAAACCAGCCCTCACGAGGCTGGATTTTAAATACTCAGGATGACGATACTCCCCCTGAATGAAATACCTCCTCTTATTCACAATTTTTGTTTGTAGCCTTGTCCAGGCAGAGGTACCGATTCGCCTGCAATTAAAATCGAACCACCAGTTTCAATCTGCTGGCTATTATGCCGCCAAAGAACTTGGTTTTTATAAGGATGCCGGCCTTGAGGTGGAACTACTCGAAGCCAGCCCTGAGGCTGACCCGGCAGAGATTGTTTTACGCGGCGATGCAGAGTTTGGGGTAGGCAGCAATAGCCTGGTTTTACATCGCCAGCAGGGCAAACCAGTGGTTGTATTAGCCGTAATCATGCAACACTCGCCTTCTATACTATTAATGCAGCGTAGCGATGATCTGCAAAACATTCAGGATCTGGCGCATAAAAAGGTCATGATCGAACCTCTGGCTGATGAATTGATCGCCTACCTGAATCAGGAACAGATACCACTGGACTCCATACAGCTCATTCGAGACCGGCATAGTATTCAGGATTTTATAGATGGCAAGGTCGACGCCATCTCAGCCTATGACACCGACGAAACCTACCAGCTCAATCAGCTTAATATTGACTACTATGCCTTAACCCCTCGCTCAGCAGGCATCGACTTTTATGGAGACAATCTGTTTACGACTGAACAGCAGATCAATGAACATCCTGATCGAGTGCGTAATTTTAGAGCTGCCACCCTGCGCGGCTGGACATACGCTATGCAGCACCCGCAACAGATCATAGACCTGATACTGAAAAAATACCCCAGTAATAAAGGACGTGAATATTTACTCTACGAATCCCGTAAGATGGGCCGCCTGATGCACCCTGAATTAATCAGTGTGGGCGATATGTTTGAAGGACGCTGGAGGCATATTGCCCAAACCTATGTCGAACTAGGGATGTTGCCCGAAGGATTTTCGCTGGATGGCTTCATTTATCAAGCTGAACCCCATACAGATTATTTCTGGATGTTTTTCTGGGCAGGCGTCAGCCTGATCATCATTATAGCGCTGGTAATTTATATTGCTTTTTCAAAACTGAACAAAAAACTTCTACGTCTACTACACATTAAATCTCAGTTCACCAACATTGGAGAGTCGGTTAACAATATTACACACCAATGGAAACAACCCCTGAATGAACTGAGCCTGCAATTCATGCTGATCGAAAAAAGTGCCTACAACAGCCAGCTTAGCAGCGAAGAAAAAGATGAAATCATGCTTAGAACTGACAAGTGTCACGACATTCTAGAGCATATGGCCAGTAAACTGGATTTGTTCCGTGCTCTATTCCGCCCTGATAAATCACGCACCTCTTTCAAACCCTGTAGCAGCATAAATCACCTGCTTCAGTTGATTGAAGATAACTTCAAAATTCGCAATATAAACATCACTAAGCAACTGGATGAAGACATTATCCTGTCGGGTGATAAATATGCAATGACGCAGGTATTGTTTAGCATTTTAAATAATGCACGCGACATATTCGAACAAAGAAAAACAGAGTCACCAATAATCCACATACATCTTTACCAGCTGAATAATTCAATACATATAGACATTTCGGATAATGGCGGTGGTATTAAGGTTAAACCGCTAGATCGCATCTTCAAACCTGGCTACAGCAATAAAAATTCCAGCGACTCAGGGCTTGGGCTGTATATCGCCAGAAACATCATTGAGGATAATTATCAGGGCCAGCTCAATGCGACGACTACAGAAGATGGCGCAACTTTCCATATCAGCATACCTGTTTCCGATAAAACACCATAGCCGATGGATTATCGATACCGCCGGGGTTCAGGACCAGCGGAACAGGCGTGCTGACAGAGTGAGAAATATCAACGTCAGTAGCCACAGCAGGCCTATCTCAAAGGCAACGTCCATCACTCCCGCTCCATCGATCATAATCCGCCGTGCTGCATCGACAATATGCGTGAGTGGAAATAGCTGCGACAGATACTGTGCAAGCGGGTGTGTACCTTCCATGGAAAACCATACTCCGGACAGAATCATCATCGGCCAGCTCATCAGGTTGAGTAAGCCATCTGCCAGCTCTTCAGTTTTAAGTCGTGTCGCAACAATCAGTCCCATACTGGTCAAACAGGCAGCACCGCTGAAAAAAACCAGAAATAGCGCCAGATATGAACCTCGCATAGTGAAGTCAATAATCAGGTCTGCACCCAGATAAACGACTATTGTTGTTGCGGTTATTATGATCAGGCGAGCGAATACCTGCGCGGTCAGAAATTCAAAAGGCGTAAGAGTTGTTGCCTGTAAGCGCCTTAACACACCATTTTTACGATAGCGAACGACAACCCAGCCCACGCCCCAAAGACAGGAAAACATCATATTCATCGCCAGCACACCAGGCAGCAACCAATCTGCGTATCGAATATTTCTGCCCGTAACAACTTCACGCTGCAGTAGCGGGGTTTGTTCATTGACTAGTGACTCACGTAATATCTTTTCGACCAGATAGCCTTTGGGGGAGTATTCGTTGATCCAGTATCGCAGCTTACCACTGGTATCTATTAGCATATCAACCTGATGCCTTTGTACGCGTGTAATCATCTTCTGCAGATCGTCTGTATGAATGATGTTGACGTATCTCGTTTTGGAAAATTTATCCAGTTGCACACTGGCCTGAGTAGCCGGATAGACTGCAACCTTGAACACATCCTGCGATTCACCGCTAAAGATAAAGGTGAACCCGAGCAGGATCATGAAAGGCATAAACAGGTTCCATGCCCATGACGAGGTGTCGCGATAGTATTCACGAAAGCGCGCTTTGATTACAGCTGTGATACGTTTTATTTTCATTGTTTGCAGGCCCTAGCTACGCAGGGCATGGCCAGTTAGTTTCAGGAATAGATCTTCCAGTGTCGGTGCGCTAATCTGACAATCGCTCAGCGTGAAGCCCAGTTGCTCAAGCATGGCAATGGATGAGGGTACATCGTTGGTAAACAGCTCGTATTGTTTATCCACCAGCTGAATTTCTTCTGGCAAGGCAGTGCTATCAGTAACTGCCTGTTGCGGCAGGCGAATGATACTTGCCTGAAAATGCTGCTTTAATAATTCATCAGGCCTGCCTTCAATGATGATTTTGCCGTGATCCACAATCGCAATCTGGTCACACAGGCGATAGGCCTCTTCCATATAGTGAGTAGTGAGCAATATGGTTTTACCAGCCTGTTTGATACCTTCTATCAGTGTCCAGAAGTTACGTCGTGACTGCGGATCGAGTCCCGTTGTTGGCTCATCCAGAAACACCAGTTTCGGCTTGTTCACCAGGGCAATGGCTAACAGCAGTCGCTGGCGTTGCCCGCCGGAGAGCTTGCGCGTATCTCGATTAATAAATTCATGCAAATGACAGAGTTCAATCAATTCATCGATATCAGCAGATTCTTCATACAGCGCGGCAAACATGATAAGTGCTTCATGCACGGTCTGAAAATCCTGCAGTGAAGTGGTCTGAAACTGTATTCCAATCTCACGTCGGTAGGTCTCATCCGCAGACCGGCCCTGATACAGAACTTCTCCATCATCCTGCCGGATAATGCCCTCCATAATTTCCATGGTAGTGGTTTTACCGGCACCATTCGGGCCTAGCAGGCCATAGCAACTACCCGATTCAACGGCAAAACTGATACCATCTACGGCACGGATACCGGGGTAGATTTTAAGTAGATTTCTGGCTTCCAGGATGGTGGTCATTGGCAATATGTAATCCCTATGGTGGTTACTTTTGTCATGTTAACACTCAATTGTTAAATCTCAATGAGAGCACATGTCTGTATTTAGCGAAATTATTCAAAGCGTGGATAGCGATCATTTTAATGCTGCTTTTACGGTAGCCATAAAATCTCTAAGCCTGGAACAACTACAGTTACAGCAGGCAGTTAAAAATGGCAGTATCGCGCTAGCGGATGGGATCACCGTGATGGTTATCTCTCAGCAGCACAACGATGACCAATTAAAGCTTAAAGCCGGTATTTTCTTCCGCAGCATCATTGCCGGATGTAACTGCGCTGATGATCCCAACCCTATGCAAACGTTAGAGGAATATGCCGAAGCCTGGTTTTCTATCAGCAAAAAGGATGGCAGCTTTAGCATCAGCCTTGTCTAAACGCTCTATTCCTGTGTACCTGATCACAAAAATAGCAACTAGCTGATTTAGACCACTTATCAACGTGATCGAAAGCACATTTACATAATAATATGCTCCTATAATCTCCATAATATTCACTAATTTTAGATTTCTGCCATGTATTGGGATGACACCACTCTAACCATTACCAATACCGATTTTGATGAAGATAAAATCCTCATCCTCAACGGTAAAGAGCGTTTGAAGTATTTTGAAGATCAGTATCGGTTAAATGCTGTGCTAAAGCCGCTGGATAACAAAAGATCATCGCTATTAAAAAAAATGAAGTTAATGCTGAAAAAATAAGCATACTAGTCCCTGAACTAGTCTTATTTGGCTCTCTGTAAATAACTTATATCAAAATAGCCACCACACAAGTCCAGGCGACATTGCATCCTGGCCTGCCAACTTAGCCACCCCCCCTCCCGGAGATACAAAATACCCGGATTTATACTATAAACTAATAGGCCATATGAACAGGGGACAACACGCTCATCAGATAGTTATTGTTGAAGAGTGGAAAATTTCATGAAAAAGGAAAAAGTATCACTCGAACAGCTTAAAGTGGGTATGTATGTAGAATTACCAACCTCATGGTTTGCACATGACTTTGTAACCAATAGCTTTCTAATCACTACTGAAAAAGAATTACAAAAGCTTAAAAGTCAGAGGCTGAAAGAGGTCATAGTCGATTTTGAGCGTAGCAAGGTTAAAAGCAGCCCTTCTCCTTCTGAAACCCGGACTGAAGAAACGCGCATTAAAAAAACGCCGGAACCAGTTGATCCCCGCCTGCAAGAGGCACCCAAAAAATGGGATTCTGAAAAACTGATGACAGATGATCTACGCAATATTCTGGAGGATCAGAACCTTCCACCTGAGCAGAAATCAGCAGTGGTCTACAGGCACAGCGTTAGCATGATGGAACAATTACTGGAGTTTCCTACGGCAGAAAACATACAATCCAGCAAACAGGCGATATATGCGATTTCCGATATGGTCCTGTCAGAGCAGGACACTGCAAAAAATTTACTGAGAATCACTTCTCACGATTTTTACACCTACACTCACTCTGTCAATGTAGGCCTTAGCAGTATTTTATTATGCAAACAACTATTCCAGAAGTCCGATGCACATGATTTACAGGAGCTTGCCGCCGGTTTCTTTTTACATGATCTGGGCAAGGTAAATATCGACTCAGCTGTGCTGAATAAGCCCGGTAGATTATCTGATGTAGAAATGCAGCATATAAGAACCCATCCTTATCAGGGCTATAAAATCCTGGAAGAAGCGAAAGCGCTATCTGATGAATGCAAGGTCATTGTAATGCAACACCACGAAGGCATTGATGGCAGTGGATATCCGAGAAAACTAAAAGATAGAGAAGTTCACCTGTATGGAAAAATCTGCGCCATTGCCGATGTTTATGATGCACTCACGGCTGAAAGGTCATACAAGAAGGCGCTTTCCAGCTTTGATGCCTTACGTTTGATGAAAGAGAAAATGATTAATAAGTTTGATAAGAATATTTTCGGCAATTTCGTTAAGATCTTTTAAGGTAATGAGATTCATCTGTATAGAAAAATTCATCCATTGTTGATCTCTATACTGCTTTAACCGAAGAAAGGCCTTATCAATTTAGTTCAGCAATCAACTTACGAATTTTATTCTCTGATACTGGCACATTTGTTTTCATTGGCTGAGCAAAACAACTGATGCGATATTCTTCGATCATCCAGCGTAATTTTTCCAGCAAGTCACTATCAATATTTTCCTGTTGTGACAATTCGGCATACTGATCCCATAGCTCTGTGATCAAGGGCAATGAACGATCCGCCAGCGTTGAATCCTGCCGGGTCTTTTCAATTCGTTTCATGATGGCCTGAAAATAAACGGGGTAGCGTTTTAGATTATTGACCGGAACCTCTCGCACAAAACCTGCATACACCAGATATTCGCTCTGTAGCTGAATATCGGCCACATGAGCGGCACTCAGGCGCGAAGACTGTAATACATCGCGCGACTGTCTATACAGAGATAATATTTTATAAACCAGTTCGGCCTTTTCATTTAGAATCAGAATAAACTTTGGTCTGTTTTTTTCCAGCAGCTGTTCAAACTGCTGTCGATTTTTTGGCAGCCCGTCATTCAAAAAACATTCAAATACTGCTGCTACCACAATATCGTCGACCAGCTCCTGCCTGGGGGCAAAGGATAGATACATAAGAGCGGACTGGTCGATTTTTGGCAGCTTTTTATGCGCGTATTTAACACTATCCTTCAGCGCCAGCATAATCAGCCGTGCAATACCTGTGGCATGATAAAAAGCAGCATCCTGACGAGTTTCAAATAATTCTATCGCTACCGAATCCTGATAATCCACTAATGCCGGAAACGCCGTAATATTGGCTGATTTTTTACGTATGCTTACCTGCTCGGGTAATTCATCAAAATCCCAGGTCAGGATATCACTGCGACTTACCGATTCATCGTGTGCTACCTGTTGTTCAAACTTTTGGTTTGCCTGCTCACTATACTCAGCCCTGATTTCCGACAGGGATCGTCCACTGGCGACTATGACTCCATTATCTTCAATGCAGTAGCGCATCAAGAAGTGTTTATCTATAGCCTCGGGGCGCCATTGCTCAAGCGCTACCCTGACACCTGTCATGCGCTGTAATTGATCCGACAGCTGCTGATAAAAAGGCTTCTTATTATCTAGAACTTCGATACAGGCGGCAGCAAACTCAGGTACCGGAATAAAGTTCTTACGTGTCTGTTTGGGTAATGCCTTGATCAGGGCCTGCACCTTTTCTTCCAGCAATCCCGGCACCAGAAAATCAAAGTCTTCGTCACTAAACTGATTCAACAGGGCCATTGCAATGGTTACCGAAACCCCATCTGCATCATCTGCAGGATCGAATACATAGCTTAACCTTAGCTTTTGATCCTTCAGGTAGAGAAACTCAGGATAGGTTTTTACATCCTTATCGTGTTCGGTGGCCAGCACATCCTGCTCAAATAGCGTCAGCTCCTTAATCACCGAGGCATCGCATTTTTTCACCCAGGCTTCAAAGCTCACCGCGTCTACTATGCTGTCGGGCAGACGCTGATGATAGAAGTCATAGATTTGCTGTTCGCCTATCAATAAATCGCGTCGCCGCTCGCGTTCTTCCTGTGCTCGATAGTGCTCAATCAGCTTACGGTTGGCCTGTATAAAATTAACGGTGGTGTGATACAAACCTTCAACAAGCGCTTCGCGGATAAATATCTCACGCGACTCTTTGGGATTGACACTGCCGTAGTTAACCCGTTTACCGCCCTCTATCAACAGACCATAGATACGTGTATTGCGAAACGCGCCTACCCTGCCCTGTTTTTGCTGCCAGTGTGGTTCGTAGTATTCGTATTGATGCAAATGCTGCAAATCACTGATCACCCACTGAGGATTCAGTGCCGACACCACATGCGCGTACAGTCGACTGGTATCGATCAATGAAAAAGCCATGATCCATTTGGGTGTCTTCTTCGACAGAACCGACGAGGGAAAGATGGCAGTTTCACGACCGCGTGTAGTCTGATAGCGGCCTTCCTGATCCAGGCTCGCAATATGGCTGGGGATACCGGTCAGAATCGCTCGATGAATGCCATCGTAATCGGCTTCGCTGGAATTAAAACTGAGCTTTAATTCTTTGGCCTGTTCTTTAATCTGTTTATGGATATCCTGCCATTCCCTCACGCGTAGCCAGGACAGATAATTCTGTTTACACCATTTGGTAAACTGATTTCGAGTCAGTTCTTTTTTCTGTAGATTGATTTCACGCCATAGATTAATCCAGCCACTAAAATCTGATTTGTCATCCTGCCAGAGTTTGAATTTCTGATTGGCGGCCTGACGATTTTCCTGTGATTGATCACGCGGATCCTGTATGGATAGTACAGAAACAATGATCAGTATCTCATTCAAGCAACCTAACTCACTGGCGCGTAGCAGCATAGCAGCCAGCCGTGGGTCTATTGGAAATCGCGCAATCTGTTTACCCTGGTCTGTTACCTTATCATTGCCGCTTACTGCCTGTAACTCATGCAGCAATCTATAGCCATCACTGATCAGGCGAGAGTCCGGCCTTTCAATAAAATCAAAGTCGCGTATATGGCCCACACGCAGATTATCCATCTGTAAAATCACCGAGGCCAGATTGGTGCGCAGGATTTCCGGTTCGGTAAACTCTTCGCGTCCGTTAAAGTCTTCTTCGTCGTAGAGTCGGATACAGATGCCTGCCGCGACACGACCACAACGACCTGAGCGCTGGTTGGCCGAAGCCTGCGATATTTTCTCAATCGGTAAGCGCTGGATCTTGGCGCGCCATGAATAACGCGAGATACGCGCCAAACCGGTATCAACCACGTAGCGAATACCCGGTACTGTTAACGAGGTTTCTGCAACATTGGTGGAGAGGATTATTTTTCGCTTTCCACCACTTTTAAAGATGCGTTGTTGCTGTTCATTGGTCAGCCTTGCGTACAGCGGTAGCACATCATACTGGTGGTAACGCTTGCTGATTTTTTCAGCGGCTTCACGAATCTGTCTTTCACCGGCAAAAAATACCAGCGTATCCTCGGGTGAAATGCTGAATAATTCATCCAGTGCATCAATCACTGCCTGGGTGCGATCTCTATCCTTTTGTTCTTCATCAGTCACCGGACGGTAACGCACCTCTACCGGATAGGTACGTCCCGACACCATCACCATAGGTGCATTGTTGAAGTAACGCGAAAAGCGCTCTGGATCAATGGTTGCTGAAGTGATGATCAATTTTAAATCGGGGCGCTTAGGTAACAGCGTTTTGATAAACCCCAGCAACAGATCGATATTCAGGCTGCGCTCATGTGCTTCATCGATGATCAGGGTCTGGTATTCATTCAACCAGCGATCATTCTGGATCTCGGCCAGCAGGATGCCGTCGGTCATCAGCTTGACGTA
>JBNKPX010000069.1:0-18251 GCA_050295575.1 Gammaproteobacteria bacterium
TATCCATTGGTTAAACTTGAAGTTTCCAGTGCTTCGCATCCATTCTATACCGGCAAACAGCATGTTCTGCAGTCTGCACGTCAGGTGGACAAGTTCCGCGAGCGTTACGGCAAATAGTTTTTAACTATTTATAGAATACAAAAGGGTACCTCAGGGTGCCCTTTTTTGTGCCTGACAGTCAGGACTACTGATAATATGACAATACAACAATAAACATAGTGCCAAGTTTTATTTGTATCGGATAACGCAATTTCCTAAGATGCATAGCTAGGCCAATACAGTGTTGACCAAGGACTTTTGATAAACCCGGTAAATCACCAAGCTTTACCTCAACTAGCAGAAAAAAATATGAACCCCAAAAGCCTCAAACAGGACGCCCTGGATTATCACGAACACCCAAAACCTGGCAAAATAGCCATCGAAATAACGAAACCTACTGCAACCCAACACGACCTTTCTCTTGCCTACACACCTGGCGTAGCAGAGCCTGTGCGTAAAATCGCAGCAAACCCTGATTCTGCCTACCGCTATACCGCCAAAGGTAATCTGGTCGCTGTTATTACCGATGGATCTGCAGTGCTTGGCCTCGGTAATGTAGGTGCACTGGCTGGCAAACCGGTCATGGAAGGCAAAGGGGTTCTATTCAAGGCTTTTGCTGATATCGATGTTTTTGATATTGAAGTAAGCACTCAGGACCCAGAAGAATTCATCAATACCGTGGCCAATATCGCCGGTGGTTTTGGCGGCATCAACCTGGAAGACATTTCAGCGCCGCGCTGTTTTGAAATCGAACGCGCTTTGAATGAAAAGCTGGATATCCCTGTTTTTCATGACGATCAACATGGCACCGCCATTATCATTGCCGCAGGATTGTTAAATGCTCTGGAAATTCAGGGCAAAAAACTGGAAGACGCTCGCATCACCTGTGTAGGCGCAGGTGCCGCAGGTATTGCCGCAATGAAATTACTCATCGAACTGGGTGCCGATCAGGATAATATTACTCTGGTCGATAGCAAAGGCGTTGTGCAGTGTGAGCGTGAAGACCTCAACATCTACAAGCAGGCATTTGCTCGCGTTACCGAAAAACGCACCCTGGAAGATGCGATGGAAGCTGCAGACGTTTTTATTGGTGTTTCCGGGCCGGATATTCTCAGCACCAAGATGCTGTCATCCATGGCTGACCGTCCTATCGTTTTCGCTCTATCTAACCCTGATCCAGAAATCCTCCCCGAGCTGGCCTTCAAAACCCGTCAGGATTTGATCATGGCAACTGGTCGCAGCGATTTCCCGAATCAGGTGAATAATGTATTAGGTTTCCCTTACATCTTCCGCGGAGCACTGGATGCTCGGGCAAGCACGATTAGCATTGAGATGCAGATGGCTGCAGTACATGCATTGAAAGACCTGACTAAAGAACCCGTGCCTCAGGAGGTTCTGGATGCCTACAAACTGGAATCTCTGGAATTTGGTGCTGAATACATCATCCCCAAACCATTCGATCCTCGTCTGATCGATACCGTACCAGAAGCAGTTAGACTGGCCGCTATCTCTTCAGGTGCTGTCCATAAAAATTAATACACTCATGGCTTCAGGAGCAGCATTTCTTTTGCTGCTCCTGACTGTCACTGATAGTGTATTTGCCAAACAAAAGGATTCCAGCTGTCAGCAAATCAGCGGCAAGCTTGCTAGCGTTTCTGTTAGCGAATGCGAAGCTCTTAATCTTAAACCGACTGGGCACGAATCGGTTAATGGCTTTCCTATTCTATACCGCGAATACCCACCACTAGGCGAAAAAATCCCGCGCGGACGAATTCTACTTATCGGTGGAACGCATGGTGATGAACTATCATCCATTAGCATCGTGTTTAAATGGATGCATACACTACTAAAACATCACTCAGGTCTATTTCACTGGCATGTCATCCCGTTGATGAACCCCGATGGAACACTTAAAGAAAATCACACTCGAGTCAATGCAAATGGCGTCGATTTAAACCGTAACTTCAGCTACCCTGAAACAGAGCAAAGCGCTCTAGATTACTGGGTAAACAAAACCAGGAGGAATATCCGCAGATTTCCGGGTAAAGCACCACTTAGCGAACCCGAAACACGCTGGCTGAAACAGGAGATAGAAAACTTTAAACCCGACGTCATAATTACCGTTCACGCACCCTATAGTCTGGTCGATTACGATGCACCATCACGCAGAAACGCACCCCATCGTATTGGTTACCTATATAAAAATCTGTTGGGCACCTACCCGGGTTCACTGGGCAATTATGCCGGCATGCAATTAGGCATACCTGTGATTACGCTAGAGCTGCCGCATGCGGGCATTATGCCGACAAAAGACCAGATCAGCCATCTATGGACCGATCTGATCCGCTGGCTCATCCGAAACGTGCATTCAAACCAGGCTAAATCAAGCTAACTACGTTTACAAAGAGGACGTTGATCCGGGTTTTCAACCGCATCAGCAATCGCATCGACCAGATTACCCAGTTCCTGATGCGAGACAACGGTTAATATGCGGTTTAACACATCTGGCTCCACCTCAGCCAGCACAGATCTCCCATCTTTAAGCGTGACATTTAAACCTACCCGGCTAAACTCATTATCCTCGCTTTCATCAGCCACCAGAGTTTCGCTCAACTCCATCATTTCATCGTAAAAGTCTTCGATCTGCTCACTGATATCATCCTCCAGATTATCCTGAATATGGATCACAAACCCTTCAACGTCGGTTTCATCTATGCCTTCTTTTAGCATTTGGATATTTTTTGACTC
Organism: Gammaproteobacteria bacterium; assembly: GCA_050295575.1. Classification (GTDB taxonomy): domain Bacteria; phylum Pseudomonadota; class Gammaproteobacteria; genus JACNJF01. The sequence goes on from JBNKPX010000069.1 coordinate 2,788, forward strand.
AAGAAACCGCTTAAATTTTTGATAAGGTTGCTGATGAAAAAATATGTACTCCAGAGTTAACTGCTCATCCATTGTGGTACCGGCCTCGGTGTATTTAATTCAATAGCTGTTTATTTAGCAAAGCTTATAAAAACTGCTGATTTTTTATGTTATTTTATACGCACTTTAGATCAATCCAACCTGGAGATGCAAGTGTCGTCATATCCTTATCGCCGACCAAGAAGAATGCGCAGAGATGATTTTAGCCGTCGGCTGATGCGCGAAAATCAATTAACCGCCAATGACCTGATTTACCCCGTATTTGTGATTGAAGGAGAAAAGCAAATCGAAGCGGTTCCTTCAATGCCTGGTGTAGAGCGCAAGAGTATTGACCTTCTGGTAGAAGAAGCAAAAACCTGTTTTGAGCTTGGCATACCTGCAATGGCTATCTTCCCTGTAACGCCTCTGGAAGTTAAATCTGAAGATGCTGCTGAAGCCTATAACCCGGACGGTTTAGCACAGCGCACAGTACGCGCCATCAAACAGGCTGTACCGGAGATGGGTATCATTACCGATGTTGCACTGGACCCATTCACCAGTCACGGTCAGGATGGATTACTCGACGAAAATGGTTATGTCGTCAACGATGAGACGGTTGATGTTCTGGTAAGGCAGGCTCTGTCTCATGCACAGGCTGGTGCCGATATTGTCGCCCCATCGGATATGATGGATGGTCGTATTGGCGCCATCCGCGAAGAGCTGGAAGAAGAAGGCTATATCAATACTCGCATTCTCGCCTATTCGGCAAAATATGCATCCAGTTTCTATGGCCCATTTCGTGATGCCGTCGGTTCTGCAGGCAATCTTGCCGGTGGCAATAAGTATTCCTATCAAATGGACCCTGCCAATAGTAATGAAGCCCTGCATGAAGTCGCCATGGATATAGACGAAGGTGCTGACATGGTCATGATCAAGCCAGGCATGCCCTATCTGGATATCGTCAGAATGATCAAGGATGAGTTCAAATACCCCACCTATGTTTATCATGTGAGTGGTGAATACGCGATGCTTAAGGCAGCCGGCCAGAACGGATGGATCGATGAAAAAGCCTGTGTACTGGAGGCTCTATTATCGATGAAAAGAGCCGGGGCAGATGGCATTCTAACCTATTATGCAAAAACAGTAGCCCAGTGGCTTAAATAGAAAAATGGATCAATACGCAGTAGTAGGCTACCCGATCAGTCATAGCCTGTCACCACAGATTCATGCCCTGTTTGCTGAAGAAACCGAACAGGATATGAGTTATCGAGCGTTACAGCTTGAACCTGATAAATTTGTAGAACAGATTCGAAAACTGCAAAGCGCAGGATTTAAGGGGCTGAATGTCACCGTGCCTTTTAAGCAGGAAGCCTGGGATATAGCCGATATTTTGAGCCCCAGAGCAAAAGATGCTGGCGCGGTAAATACATTAATCCTGCAACCTGATGGAAAAATAGCCGGGGATAATACCGATGGCATAGGCCTGATCCGTGACCTTATTGTCAACCATCAAGTGTTGATTGAACATCGGAAAGTCTTAATTCTGGGTGCAGGCGGTGCGGTGCGTGGTGCACTCGGCCCAATACTCGCTAAAAAACCGGGTCTACTCACCATTGCCAACAGAACCCTGGAAAAAGCCCAAAAACTGGCGGATGATTTCTATCATGTGTGGGATGTACAACCCTCAACCTATGAAGAACTGGGACGTCAAACCTACGACCTGATTATCAATGGCACCTCAGCCGGTTTAAATGGGGAAGTTCCTCCTATTCCAGATACTATTCTGGGTCCTAATTCTGTCTGCTATGACATGATGTATAACGCCAGTGAAAACACCACCTTTGTACAATGGGCGCTAGACAGGGGAGCACTACGAGCTTATGACGGCCTTGGCATGCTGGTTGAACAGGCTGCAGAATCATTCTTCATCTGGCGCGGACAAAGACCACAAACCGCCATCGTCATTCAGATGCTGCGCCAGTAGAAGCATCTTTCAGGAGGCATTAGGGCGCTATTGATGATACAGGTCATCGCATTCTAATCCGGTATCTTCTAAGCTTTAACTGATACAAAGGCATCTGTATCCAGGATGGAATAGCTCTTTTGAGCATTCCTCAGTGAAACAAAGGTGTACCATGAAAGATCTTGAATATTTCAAAAATCGCTTGCTGTCGCTAAAACATCAACACAGCAAAAGAATTCAGTCAATCGATAAGGATATCCGCCATACGGGCATGTCAGCCGACTGGGCAGAACAGGCTACTGAACGTGAAAATGATGAGGTACTGGAGTCTCTGGGTATAGCCTCTAAAGACGAATTACAGCAGGTCAATGCCGCTTTGCATCGTATCGATGCCGGTGAATACTTTTATTGCAGCCAATGCGGAGAAGAAATACCAGCCGCACGTCTGGAATTACTCCCCTTTACCACCACCTGTGTTAAATGTGCTGAATTAAAGGAAAATTGAATTCCGCTGGAGGAATCTCGGTTCAATGCTAAATGAAAAACATGATCTGCTTCATGAACTACCCGAGCACCGCGACTCTATCCATAAGCTAAAAATGACCAACACACATTTCTCGCAGCTGTTCGATGAATATCATATTGTTAATAACGAGATTCATCGCATTGAAAGTGGTATTGAAAATACTGCGGATGACTACCTTGAACAACAGAAGAAAAGGCGCCTGCAGCTCAAGGATAAACTATATAGAATGATCCAGAATAGCTGATACCCTGACTGTTTGAGAAAAGCCTCCTGAACAGTATCAGTCAGCCAATGTCAGGCCCGAGGTGTCGGGAGGCGGTGGGGGTTCTGACTTTTTCCCTGTAGTTAGAACACTGCCGACTGGAGCGACATCGAAACCAGCCGTATCTATAACCGGCACAGGATCTTCTTTAATCTGATGCTGCATCATACTGCCAACTGGCGCAATATCAGCTGCCAGATCTGGAATCTCTTCACCCTTTACACCTAATGGCTCAGTCAATAATGCCTGTGGAATCTGTTCCGACTCAGGGTAACGACTCACATAATCTTCGGCAGCCTCAACCTTAGGTGCTGGACTGCTTGCAGCGGCGGGAGCTGTAGCGGCGGCTGGCTTTTGAACGACGGGTTGAGGGGTGGGTTGAGAGTCAGGCTGGCCTGTTGCCAGTACTTCACATACAGCACCTGCTTTTTCAAAAGCACCGCGATATTTTGCAGCAGTCGCCGCATCCACCGAGCGCTTGATAATCACGCGCTTGCCGGAAAACATCTGCGCTAATCTATCTTCATCGGCTTTGAATATTGTCGCAATATGCCTTTTAACTGTTGCCAGATCAGCACCTTCGGCTATCTGACCGCTGAATGCAATCTCAAATAATTGATCACTCATGCTAAGCCTCCACAATCTTTTGTTGATTATAGCTTAAGCATCGTATGAATATCATTGATTGCTCAGCAACCCGGATAAGGTTTTCAACAGGCGGTCGATATGAGAGAGCTCATGGGCGGCACTGAGGGTAATACGCAATCGCGCACTGCCATCGGGTACCGTAGGTGGACGTATAGCCACTACATGCAGTCCCTGATCAAATAATTGCTGACTAACACTCAGGCAGGCATGATTATCACCAATCACAACAGGCTGTATGGCGGTATCGGAAGGCATGAGTGCAATATCCAGTAAGGCCGCCTGCTGCCTGAAATAGTCGATATTATGCTGCAATTTTTCTCTGCGCCAGGCTTCACGCTGTATCAGATCGATACTTTTCATCACCGCCGCTGAAACTGCTGGTGGGCTGGCAGTGGTAAAGATATAGCTGCGCGCACGCTGAATCAGGGTTTCGATCAATACATCACTACCCGCCACAAAAGCCCCGCTAACACCCACAGCCTTACCCAGTGTAGCCATCAAAATCGGTACCTGTTGCTGAGTCAGGCCTTCTGCTTCGCACAAACCGGCACCCGTTTCACCCAATACACCAAAGCCATGAGCATCATCTATCATCAACCAGCTATCACTTTGCTCAGCCAGAGTTGCCATCTCTGCGATATCGGCACAATCCCCATCCATGCTGAAAACTGCATCGGTCATAATCAAACGGCGAGCATCCGGTTTATCCCGCTGCGCCTGTATTAACTGCTGCTGTAGCTGGTCCAGGTCGTTATGTGCATAGCGCAGGAATTTTGCGCGTGAAAGCTGTGCAGCATCGATCAACGAAGCGTGATTGAGTTTATCCTGAAATACAAAATCATTGCGTGATAATAGTGCCGAAGTAATCGCCAGATTGGCCATATAGCCGGTGCTAAATAGCAGCGCACGTTCGCGTCCAGTAAACTCAGCAAGCCTCTGCTCACAGTCATGATGTAACTGGCTATGACCATTCACCAGATGCGCTGAGCCACTACCGACGCCGAAGCGCTCGATGGCTTCGCTAAAAGCCTGTTTGATGTCTGGGTGATTAGCCAGCCCCAGATAGTCATTACTGCAAAATGACAGTAATCTTTCTCCATCGATCAGGGTTTCGACCGATTGTGCAGATTCCATCACCCGGCGGCGACGGTATAAGCCCTGCTCACTGCGTTGCTGCAGATCAGCTTCAAGCCTATCCATGATTAATCAGGCTGCTGATTGCTGGGGCTCTTTTAAAGCTTGCGGCTTGATGCCCAGACGCTTGAATAACTCCAGATCCTTGTTCTCGGAGGGGTTTTCTGTGGTCAGCAGCTTCTCACCATAGAAAATAGAATTCGCGCCAGCAAAGAAACACATCGCCTGCATTTCATCACTCATATCATTTCGCCCGGCAGACAGGCGTACCGCAGAGGCAGGCATCAGTATTCTGGCCACCGCGATAGTGCGCACGAAAACCAGCGGATCCAGCGTATCAATACCAAATAGCGGAGTATTCTTCACCTGGACCAGCAGATTAATCGGCACCGATTCAGGATGACGCGGCATATTCGCCAGTTGCTGTAGCAGGCTTGCACGGTCCTGCTCATCTTCGCCCATGCCAACAATGCCACCACTACAGACATTAATATTTTCATCCTGCACATGTTTCAGTGTATCCAGTCGATCCTGGTAGGTACGTGTGGTAATAATTTCGCCATAGTACTCGGGCGAGGTATCCAGATTATGATTGTAATAATCCAGCCCGGCCTGTTTCAGTTTAGCCGTTTGTTGTTTGGTCAGCATGCCCAGGGTGACACAGGTTTCCATGCCCAGATCCTTGACCACCGAGATCATTTCAATCACCGAATCGAGGTTTCTATCGGTTGGGTTACGCCATGCAGCTCCCATACAGAAACGGGTAGCGCCATTCTTCTTTGCCGTTAGAGCCGCCTGTTTGACTTCTTCTAAAGCCAGCAGGCGCTCTTTTTCCAGCTCAGTGTCGTGCTTGGAACTTTGCGGACAGTAGGAGCAATCTTCCGGACAGGCACCGGTTTTTATGCTCAATAAGGAACTGATCTGTACCGTATTAGGGTCAAAGTTCTGCCTATGTATGGAATGCGCCTGAAACAATAAGTCATTGAAAGGAAGGTCAAAAAGTGCTTTGATCTCGGACAGGGTCCAATCGTGGCGCAGAGTGGTATCAGTCATCAGACAAACCGGCAATTTTAAAGGCCCACCAGTCTATTCAATGCTAAGGATTAGTCAATGTCAGGAAGACGAATATATCTCAATATCAGACATAAAATACGCCGTATACTAAATCCAGCCTTATGCCAGATCTGTGGCATTCCAGTTTCATCGGATGCCTGTTACTGCTCGCATTGCTGGGCAGGGTTTGATCGAGTTCATAATGCCTGTGACCTGTGCGGTCTACCCAATCATGCCAGTGGTGCTATATGCCCTGTCTGCCTGCATAGCCCTCCGTCCTGGCAGCGTATGTGTGCTCCGCTCGTCTACTCAGGCCATACGCGTGACGAAATTCACCGCCTTAAGTATCTGTACCGACTGGAGTTAGCTCAGACACTGCTACAACAGCTACATACTGAATTTAACCGCGAGAGCAAGATAGAAGTACTGATACCCGTTCCTTTGCACAGGTCACGACTATTGGAACGTGGGTTTAACCAGTCAGAAGAAATTGCTCGCATCTTATCGGATTATCTAAACATCCCTCTGGACCGGCAGTGCCTTAAACGCACCCGTGCGACAAAGCCCCAGACCGGATTAAGCCCTTCCAGACGACGCGAAAACATCAAACGCGCTTTTGAATACTCCCCAAACAGACCTTATCAAACACTAGCCATTATCGATGATGTAATAACCAGCGGCAGCACTATGAGTGAAATCTGCCGATTATTACGCCGAAAAGGGGTTAAGCATATAGAGGTCTGGAGTCTGGCCAGAACCTTAAAGAATAGCTGAGCAGCGCTTCCAGCTGATCCTCAAACCCTGAACTGGTCCACCAGAACTTTCAATTCAGCCGCTATATGGGTTAGTTCGGTCCCTGCCTGATAGGTTTGATCCACTGTTTCGGCATTATGTTTGGCCATATCGCTGATACGGACCACATTGTTTTCCATATTTTCAGCCACCACACTCTGCTCCTGTGTAGCAGCGGCAATTTGACCGCTCATGACATCAATGTGTGATACTGAATCGGCTATGGTTGTCAGCGAAGCCCCGGCCAGTTCAGCCTGCCCCACCACTGCATGGGTTTTTTCACGACTTTGCTGCATAGCTCTAACCGATTCACGTGATCCGGTTTGTAGCTTATCAATAATAGCATTGATCTCTTCGGTTGATTGCTGAGTCCTACCCGCCAGGGTTCTAACCTCATCCGCCACCACGGCAAAGCCTCGACCCTGATCACCCGCTCGCGCAGCTTCAATAGCAGCATTTAATGCCAGTAAGTTAGTTTGCTCAGCTATACCTTTAATAACATCCAGAACCGTATTGATATTTTCACTATCCTTTTCAACATTCTGGATAAGTTCAGAGGTCTGTTCTATCAATTCGGCAAGGTGCTGAATCCCCTCGATGGCATCGTGTACCAGCTTACTTCCATTCTCGGTTTCAGTATTGGCAGCATTAGCAGCATTGGCCGAATCGGTTACGTTTTGTAATACCTCGCGCACAGCAGAACTCATTTCTCCCATTGCTGCGGATATCTGTTCGGTTTCCTGATGCTGCTGCTGGATATTTTCGTTGGTCTTCAGCATCACAGTGGATACCTGCTGTGACATCGCTGATAGCTGCTGGGTGGTGGTGCTGATTTTTGTGATCATTTCCAGCAACCTATGCTGCATGGATTTCAGCCCTCGCATCAAATCACCGAATTCATCCTCACGGGTAACATTTATGGTTGAAGTTAGGTCACCATCGGCGACCTTTTTCAGTTGCTCTAAAAACGTAGGCAAACAGGTCAGTATGCGCGCCATAATCAGATACACCAGCCCGATACCAGCCAAAACCATTATTGAGCCTATGATGATAGAGCGAACAGAAGAGGCGGCGAGTTTTTCCTGTTTCAAAAGAACTGCTTCTGTTTTCTGCTTTTCCTCGGCCAGAAAACCATCTACTTCTTCAGACATTTTTGCGGCGACTTCGTCGAACGAAGCCATCATTTTGTTACCACCTTCTGGCCCTGTATCTATATAGGATTGAGCCATTTTTTTGCCAGTTTCATAATAGGCATTAAATACCGGCGTCATAGCCCGATATCTATCGGCACCCTCTGTATCCAGTTGGACCAATTCATCTACCAGTTGATGAAATATTCTGGCATTATTCTCAGCCTCATTAAATCCATCGTCCAAGCCATCGCGACCGCGGGTTGCACTAATATCGCTTAGCCATTGCTGAACCTGAACCACTGCGAGTTTCATCCGGTGGGCATTATTGAGTATCGGTATGTTTTTTTCTGCAAGCATGAAGGTTTCATCACTAATCTTCATATTATCCAGCACAATAACCGAGCCTTCGAGGATGACTACCAGTGCAAGAAAAAGTGATAACAGAAGAAACCGAGTAGACAGTTTGATGCTATTTATCGAAGCCATTTTTATTTTCCACGTGATTCCAAGAAACAAAAATGACCATTCCCAATGATCTCAATATGGTTTTTATTAAAATTTATCTGAACTACCTTAGCAGGGATTTATTGTTTTGTAGGAAAAACCAGATAAAAATTTAAAAAAAGTTTCGAATACCAGACCGCTCAGCCTGGGCCGCTAAGCCAGATGTTATACCATATAGTAATGCGCCATAATCCCGTAAAACACCACAGCGCCCACCCAGTGGTTGTGCAGAAAGGCATGAAAGCAGTATTCGGGTAAACGATAATGAATCATCGCCTGCTCATAGACGAGAAGTATGGAGGCAAAAATCAATCCGATAAAATAAATCGTGCTGAATTCCAGATTTATCCCAATCAGCCACATAGTCAAAATAAACAGCAGCTGTAATACCCCAATAATCAATTTATCCGCATCACCAAACAGGATAGCCGTTGATTTTACACCAATTTTCAGGTCATCCTCACGATCAGCCATGCCGTACATGGTGTCGTAAGCCACTGTCCATAAAAGGTTTGCGGTATATAGCAGCCAGGTAATACTGTTCACTTCCCCTGTTTGCGCTGCCCAGGCCATGGGCACCCCCCAGCCAAAAGCCGCCCCCAGATGCACCTGTGGCAGATAATGATAACGCTTCATAAAAGGATAACTGGCGGCCAGCAATACACCGCCTACAGAGAGATAAATGGTGAAGGTATTCAGCGTAAGTACCAGTATAAAAGCTAGCAGGGACAATACCCCAAACACCAGTAGGGCTTCTTTAGCACTGATTTTGCCACTGGTTAATGGGCGCTCCCTGGTACGGGCCACATGAAGATCTATATGACGATCAGCATAATCGTTTATCGCACAACCTGCCGAACGCATCAGAAAAACGCCAACGACAAATACGAACAATACCCACAGATCTGGACCACCTTCAGAAGCCATAGCCAACGACCACAGGGTTGGCCATAAAAGCAGATAGGTTCCAATCGGGCGCTCAAACCGTATCAATTGCGCGTAGAGCTTTAACTTTTCAGGAATATGCGGCGGCATGATGGATGATTAAACCAGGGGTCTGTTACACTAGCCCGATATTTTACCACAGGGCTTAGTAATGATCCGTGCCTTTGAATCGAAAGCACCACAAATACCAGACTCCTGCTTCATAGATCCACAGGCCTGCATCATTGGTGATGTCACATTGGGCGAAGATTGCTCAGTATGGCCCATGACTGTGATACGCGCAGATGTAAACTACATACGCATAGGAAAATGCAGCAATATACAGGATGGTAGCGTACTGCATGTGAGCCATGCAGGAGAATACAACCCCGATGGTGCCGCCTTAAATATTGGTGACCATGTCACTGTCGGACATAAAGTCCTGCTACATGCCTGCACCATTGGCAATGACTGTCTGATCGGTATGGGTTCTATCGTGATGGATAATGCAATCATTGAAGACCAGGTGATGATAGGCGCAGGTTCACTGGTAGCTCCGGGAAAAACATTACACAGTGGATATTTGTATCTGGGTAACCCTTGCAAACAGATACGTAAACTGAAACCACGAGAGCTTGAATTCCTGCGTTATTCGGCTGAGCATTATCAACGTCTTATGCAACGGCATAAACAATAAAGCACTTACTGAAATTGATACAGGAAGATACGGAGTAAAAGGTATGAAACATTGGGTATGCATAGTATGCGGATTTATCTACAACCAGTCAGAGGGTTTACCCGAAGAAGGCATCGCTCCCGGAACCAGTTGGGATGATATTCCTGATGACTGGGTTTGCCCTGACTGCGGTGTAGGGAAAAGCGATTTTGAAATGATGGAATTCTAATCCCTGGTTGGATACACCGTTATCTTTGCGTATTCTGAAATAGCAAACATTAGCAGACTGGAGTTGGCCTCAGAGTTATTGTGGTTCTATACTGACTATGAATCCATATGAGCCTGTTGTTTCATGACAAAAAAATTAAAAACCGCCCCATATAATTTCCTCATCTGCCAAAATCGTCACAACGATTTCTATACTATCTACCGAGTGGACCCCGATGCTGCGGAGATTTTTTCCGTAGTTTCATCAGGCAAGGATGTTTCCTTCGACCGTTCGTATCGAATGGCACAGGTGGGAGGCTATCTTTTACAGTGGAGTCCGCTTTGCCAACAGCAGGGAAAACCCGGCTATCACTTCAAGCTTCTGGAGTTCAACCCGGAGGCGACCGACCCTTTGAATGGTCTGGTCCATCAGAGCGGATTTTGGGAAAAGAAGAAGTTCTGGGGCTACCGTGATTATTACAGTTCCAATCCCGATGAGGATCAGCATCTGGACCTTATACCCATGAGCAGTTTTGTCATGAGTTTAATCCCCGCAAAAGGTCGCGGAACGTTTGAGCTGTGGAATTTCGATCCCCAACCTAACTCACCTGGTAATGCGGACCCCATTCCTTACCCCTACACTGGACAGGGAGGGTTTGCGCTCATCAAGCAGGGTCATACATTGATTCCGATCGGCAATTACGTACTGGATCGACTGCCAGACCGAAAGCATTTCCGCCTGTGGAGCTTCGATCCACAAATGCATCCACCACTGGCTCTTCCGACTATTCAGGCAGGTCACTGGGATAATGTCGACGAACATCATGAACTCATGGCTATTGGTGATCATCTGCTGGAGTGGAATCCCGAGCAGGGCAGCTATCGGCTATGGAAGTTCGATCCCGATCACAGCGATGTTCTTATCGGACCTGTCAGGGAAGGTAAACTACCATCCGACATCGGCCCTGATGCAATACTCACCGCCTGTCAGCCGAGAATCCCCGTTCAACAGCAACGCGCTGAAATACCTGGAAGTATCGACTTCATGCGTAGCAGGATAAAGCACGTGGTTTACTACATGCTCGAAAGCCGTTCATTCGATAATGTCTGTGGCTGGTTATACGAAAATGGTGACCAGGGCTGTCATTACATCGGTTCACAGGAGCCCTTCGATGGTGCGAACAGGCAAAACTTCAATTTCGATGGTGAACGAAAGGTTAACGTTAGTCAGTATAAAGATGGCAAACTCAGTGATCAGTGGGATCTCATCGCCCTCAACCAGGATCCCTTTCACGACACTACCGACAACCTTCAACAAATGTTTGCCGAAGCGCCTGGCTATTGGGGCCGCGCCAAACCAGACATGGGCGGCTTTATCCTCAACAATGCCAATGATCAGGTGATGCAATCCTTCAGTCCGCAACAGCTACCCGTTCTCAATGGTCTGGCTCGCCATTTTGGTATTTCTGACCGCTGGTTTTCTTCTATACCCGGCGGGACCGATGTCAATCGTGCCTTCTCCGTCACGGGTTCTGCCTTCAACAGGCTAGGAACCTGGGAAGGTGGTAACGCATATAAATACTGGCCCGACACGCCCCATCGTCAATCTATCTGGAAAACGCTGTGGAGCCAGGGCATCACAGACTGGAAAATCTATAATGCCGTACTGTGGGAAGATATGGTCTTCACTTATCAGCTCTACCTCAAGGGACAGATCCCTACGCTCGATGCAAACCCTGCCCCATTCCTGGCGGATCTTGAACAATTCAAGAAAGACGCTCTAACTGGAAATCTGCCTGCCTTCAGTTATCTGGAACCAGCCTGGATAGCTCCTACGGGGTCCACTTCATATCATCCCGGCGCCGATCTGATTCCTGGGGAGAAGGCACTCAATGAAATTTACGAGGCCATTAAGAATGGGCCCGGCTGGGAACACACGCTGTTTATCATTACCTTTGACAAAAACAATGGCATCTATGACCACGTCGCACCACCCTATGCTAAAAAGCCCTGGCCCAATGATCTGAATGACGGATTTGCTTACGACCTGATGGGACCCAGAGTCCCGGCCATCATGGTTTCACCCTGGATCAGGCAACAGACAGTCTTTCGAGCTGAGGGTAATATCCCCTTCGATTCAACATCCTTTGCAGCTACATTGCTACACTGGTTTGGTGTACCTCAACCCCTTTGGGGTCTCGGGGATCGTATCGATATCGCCCCCACCTTCGAGAGCGTCCTGCAATCCCCTCAGCCAAGGATGGATGCCCCAACCTTAACACCGCCGTATGACAGGTCGTTTCCTGAAGCAACCTAGCTTTTTACATGCACCTTCTCTTCAGCAGCTTTCAGGGCCTCCCATAACAGGGGTTCCTGAAAGCACAGGCTAGCACCACCACGCTTCTCCTGTGAAACCATTCGGTTGAGATCGGCAACACAGACCCATGGCTTTGAGCTCACTTCGTTTTTCAGCGCGACCGCCCATTTGGCGTGGTCTTTAGTGTAGCGCCACTCATAGTTCAGCGTGGGTTCGAGCTTGAAATTCAGGCTTAGAGTGTCTTCATCAAATTCGCTGGACCGGGTGTCCTGTAAGGGTGTTACGAGACCTCTTCTCCAGCTCTCAACAATCAGGTCACACTGCAACATGGGAGCAACCAGATCGAGCCAGAAATCCTCTCCCCATTTTCGGCTCTTGGCGATAAGCTGAAACTCCTTGCCGCCTCTGGACTTAAATCGAAGTGTCGATGGCTGCTTAGATTCATTGACCCCGGTTCCATGAAACAATAGCGACAGCGGCTCGTCATCCTGTAGCGAGGCTGGAATGCGTGAACTCTCATGCAGGATTTGAGGGTTTTGCTGCTGCAACATCTGCTGGGCAATAAGATTGGCTGTTTGATAATCGGGCAAAGAAATACAGATAAAGGTCTGACCGTAGATTTTCTCGTCGTCAGGCAATGTTACCTCCTGATTGGCAGGAAATCGTGGCGTCGAATGCAGCAGTAAAAGCGCTGAATCACTCGCTTTATCAAAAGCCAGAATCCCTTTGCAGTGACCTTTTTGCGCATTGTTTTCTTCGTGGTTGACGTGCTCGTCGTTGTAGACCAGATAGCCTGTACTGTCGGAGGAGTTAAAGATCTCCGTTAAGGTTAGGTTCAAAGCCTGATTATCCTGATCCAGCCCGACCGGCGATAGCTCCAGCGCTGTTGATTGCGCATCGAAATAGAAAAAATCGAACCCCTCATTATTACCGCTACCAGTATGCTCGGGAGTTTTATAAATAAACCACCAATCCACCGCATCGCCCTGTTGATTTTTTGCCTTTACCATAAAAATAAAATCTGCTTAGCCTTTCCATTAAACGTAGAATCGTATCAGATAATACGATGTTGAGGGCTTTTCCTTGTGCTATGCTCAGGGTTTAAAAGAGTATCACTCAAAAAAACTCTGATTCAGATATAAATCGACTAATAAAAAATATTCAGGACCCCTGTATGGTTAAGAAGTACCCGGTGATGTTAGCCACCTTATTCCTGTGTGGCTGGTGGGTTACCACTAAAAAGTGATTGGTAGTATATGTTTCGCTATTTTGGTTACGGATCCAATATGAATATCACCTCACTACGTGCCAAGGGTGTTGAGCCGATATACTCGCGCTGCGCAGTCTTACACGGCTGGCGCCTGCGCTTCAACGTACAACACTTCTTCCGTCACGAAGGCGGAGTTGGCAACATCGAACATTCTTCCACGGCGGGCGACCAGGTATTAGGCATATTACACGATTGTCCTGACGAGGCCCTTGCTCCGCTGGATGCCATGGAGGCCTACGGTCATGGTTATGATCGTATTACCATAGAGGTTGAGTGCGATGGCGAGCAGGTTCCCGCATACACCTACGTCGGTATGCCAGAGTTTATTGATGATACCTGTCTACCTGGTCAACGATATCTTAATATTGTCGTCGATGGTGCTCGCCAGTCGGGGCTTGATCCCGACTACATCCGGAACCTCCAGGCGCAGCCGGTTCACCAGCCCGATGACTACCCACCATTCTCAGCACCCGCAGGCAATTACCCGATGTTCGACGCCAGCTCACTGGCTCAGCATCCCTTATACACAGCGCTCTACGGTGCAGTTTTCGATATGGCAGAGGCTCGCCCCCTGCATGGCTATCTGAAAACCTTTTTCGGTGGACGCGACATGACGCTGTTTCATCTCAAACGAATGGACAGCAGTGATGGCAGTGAATCAATGAACGACATCCGCCATGCACGACTTAACCAGGCCCAACGGCAATATCTCAACGCATATCTGAATGAATATTGCAGAGAGTATCGCTATGTGGGCAGCTTCGATTTTCAGTAACAACCAATGAGACACATAGCAATGAATGAATTCCCCCCGGCTTTATCCCACAGCAGCATCGAAGAAGTTTTTCCCGATGTCTTTTTCGTTACCGGTGCCATGGAGACTGTTCTGCAGGATATAGACTGGAAGTTTAGCCGCAACATGACCGTGGTACGGGATGGAGATAGCCTGATCATCATCAATAGCGTGCGACTGGACGAAGAAGGACTGGCTGAACTTGATCGCCTCGGTAAAGTCACCGATGTGGTGCGCCTTGGTGCTTTGCACGGGCGCGACGATCCATTTTATGTGGATCGTTACTCAGCCAAATACTGGGCTATGACCAGTATGCAGCACGAAACAGGCCTGAAAGAGAGCAATACGCTGATCCCGGACGGCTCGCTACCGATTTCGGATGCTTCCCTGTTCGAATTTAAAACCACCCAGATCCCGGAAGGAATCCTGCGCCTTGATCGTGCTGGCGGTATTCTCATCGCTTGCGATGCATTACAGAACTGGGTCGCTCCCGACGAGTTTTTCTCGGATAGCTCAAGGGAACTGATGACAGAAATGGGTTTCTTTACACCGGCCAATCTAGGTCCGGTATGGGTTCAGAGAGCAACGCCAGCAGCAGATGACTTCGCCCGTCTTAAGCAGATATCGTTCAAGCATGCCCTCTGCGGTCACGGTGAACCTTTACGTGAAACTGCACACGAGGACTTTAGCGCCACTTTTAACCGAATGTTCAACGTCTAAAGGCACGTGGTAACTGCAAGCATGCAACTCCCTGGCTACGAAGTCGGCCCAGTGCTGTACCGGTTCGATGGACGTGTAGTCTATCGCGCCAGTCGTGTTGTCGATGGCGCCATGCTTGCGGTGGAAACTCTGGACGCCGAATACCCCGAACGCCAGCAGGTTGCCGAGATCCGTCGTGAGGGTGCTATAGCCCAGCGTCTGGCTGAGGTCAACGGCGTGCGTAAGGTATATGAGGTACTAGCGCACGGCAGTGGTAACCTGGCACTGGTCTGTGAACTATTCGAGAGTTCCCTCGCGTCCCATCTTGCACAGGCAGGTGGCAATGGCCTGCCTTTGTCCGAGGTACTCGACATCTCCCTGCGACTGGTCCCTGTGCTGGGTGAAATACATACCCACGATCTTGTGCACAAGGCCTTGACCCCTGAACATGTGCTTTTTGATCCAGCCAACGGTAGCATCGCCCTGGCTGGCTTTGGTATTGCCTCCGAGCTGGATCAGGAGCGGCAGGCGGTGCAAATGTCACG
>JBNKPX010000070.1:0-17982 GCA_050295575.1 Gammaproteobacteria bacterium
CTCAAGTTTGGAGCGGGTGGCGGGAATCGAACCCGCATCATCAGCTTGGAAGGCTGAGGTAATAGCCATTATACGACACCCGCACTGCTATTACTTAAGAAGCCATTTAATACAAAACGCCCGAACATCTTATATTAAATGGCTTCAAAAATATGGTGGAGAGGGGTGGATTACTCCAGGCTAAAGCCTTCCGCCCTCCGGGTCGCTTACGCGCTCAAAATCTAAACACCTGATTTTGTCGAACCTTATGATTCGAACCCACCCCCTAAAATAGAGAGACGGTACCTGATGATCTTTGCTTAACCAAAAACCATACTTTCTTATATGGTGGAGGGGGGTGGATTCGAACCACCGAAGGCTGAGCCAGCAGATTTACAGTCTGCCCCCTTTGGCCGCTCGGGAACCCCTCCAAAAGTAAGGTGCGTATTCTCTACACAGCAGTAAGGCCTGTCAATAGCAAGTCGTTAAATAAACAGTTATTTTTCATGCTTTTCTTCAACTATTTCGTTGCGGGAGGATTTCTACCCCACTATTCGCATATCCTGGTGCTACACCCTACATAAAACACCTATACAGATAACGGCCAAATGGTTCAATGCAAGGATCCCTTGCACCCGAAAATCAACTATATTTCAATCAACGGCATCGATGCAGGCAGCTGTTTGCCCATTCACTCTTCGGATAATCCTAGAGTTCGCTACCGCTGCGTTGGACTTCTTGCTAAGGCAGCCTACATTAGTGACAAACTCCGCCTTACTATGTCAAATTAGAAGATCACTTAACTGGCGCTAGAGACTTTACCTCCAACTACTCTTAGAATATGGCAGTGCTTATGAACGATAAAACCTCATTTATTAGGGCGTTGCGTCCCTTTTCACTCATTGTCGCGCTCGCTACCTGCGGTTTAGGCGTTAGCCTTGCTGTTATTGAGGGACATGCTAATTATTTTCTCGCCAGCCTGGTCATGATTACCGGTGTTCTACTGCAAATCGCTGTAAACCTGATCAATGATTACCGAGACATCAATAGCCATGAGTTTTCTGATCAGCAAAAGTCCGCTATCAAGCGCAATACCTTTGCCGGGTGGGCTACTATGAGCATAGCTATCGCGTCTGGCTTATACATGACCTCCATACGAGGATGGCCTTTATTACTGCTTGGACTTGTCGGTGTGTTTGGCGCATGGGGTTATACCGGGGGAGAAATCAATTACAAATCACGCGGTCTTGGTGTTTTGCTGGTTTTCTTCCTGATGGGCGTGCTACTCATCGGCGGCTCTTATTATACGGTTAGCGGAAAATACCATATTAATATCTTCTGGCTATCCCTGCCCTTTAGCCTTCTCTCCTCCTTATTACTATTAAGTAATGAACTACGTGACTATGAAGAAGACCTTAAGGCTGGCATCAAAACACTTAGTGTTCGTCTTGGCTATGAGGTTGGAGTAAAACTCTATTACTGGATAGTTGCCTGGGTTTACTTTATCAGCGCGCTACTTTTTCAGGCAGGCTATTTAGGCAATATCATTCTTATCCCGGTTACCCTGATTGTTTTATGGCAACCGCTAAAACTACTGCACGCCCCCAGGCCACAGCGCTTATCATTGACACCCTTAACCGGGAGATTCTATTTTTTCTTCAGCATAGCCTACCTGGCATCCATCTGGTTTCCTGTTAAATGAATCTGGATCTGCTACTCAACCTGGCTTTACCTGTCACGCTTTTCTGCATTATGTTCAGCATGGGCATCAACCTTAAACCCAGAGACTTTGCCCTACTACTAAAAGACCCGACCACGGTAATATCAGGAATCTCCTCGCAGATGCTACTACTACCAGCACTGGCATACATAATACTATCACCCATGCAGTTGCCCGATGAAATCTTTGCCGGCTTTATCATCCTTGCATTAAGCCCGGGAGGCACAACCTCAAACATGTTCAGCTATCTTGCCGGCGGCAATCTTGCCCTATCTATCACCTTAACCGCCGTGGTCAGCATTATCACCCCTTTTTCCATTCCCCTGATTGCATCCTGGCTACTGGCCGATCAACTACAGGCTGCGAACATCCAGCTGCCTTTTATGCTGACAATGATGAAGCTTGTTGTGGTCACCTTAATTCCGCTTACGCTGGGGATGCTATTACGCCGTATCAGAGCAGATCTATGCTCTACCTACAATGCCCTGCTAACACGCACTCCGGTGATTATGTTACTGCTAGTCATCGGCGGGATCATCTATCAAAACTGGCATAACATGCCTGATTTTTTACAGTTGACCGGGCTCCCTTCACTTTTACTGGCGAGTGCCGCCCTGATAACATCCTACCTGTTTGCGCGCAGCCTGAGACACAATGGCAGCAATGCCCGCACTATCGCCATAGAGACCTCAATCCAAAATGGTGGTACTGCAATCCTGATTACCGGCAGTATATTACACAATCCCTCTATGACCATTGCCCCCGTCATGTACGGCATTCTTATGCTGATTCCGGTATCGATTTTTACCTATATAAGCCAAACATACCGGCCTGCGCTAAGCACATGAAGCATCGCTTATCGCAAACCTTCGGTCACAAAACTGTCGCTAGCAGTCAGCGAGAAAAACTCATTCGCAGCGTGTTTCAGCGCGTTGCTCCTCGCTACGATCTGATGAATGACTTGATGAGCATGGGCATACATCGCCTGTGGAAAAGGCGCTTTACCCATGAAATCAAAAGGCTTTCGGGACAGGTATTCATTGATCTGGCCGGCGGCACCGGCGACATCGCCAAAGCGCTTCATGCTAACAACCAGTTGACACTGATTGTCGATCCATCACTGGCCATGATGCAGGTAGCTCAACAACGCCTTGGGCAGCACTGCTACTATCTGTCTGCCAGCGCTGAAAACCTGCCTTTGCCTGATAATTATGCCGATCTACTGACTATATCCTTTGGCATTAGAAACACCACCGATATCCATCAAGCTTTAAGCGAGATCTACCGAGTATTAAAACCAGGCGGACATTTTTACTGCCTGGAATTCAGCACAGCTGCGGCCTGGTTGAAACCATTCTATGACGCATGGTCGACCATGGTAATCCCCAGACTCGGGCAACTGGTGGCCAGACATCCTGATGCCTACCATTATCTGATTGAATCGATACGTGAGTTTCCAGATCAGCAGGAAATGGCCAGGCTGATCGGTGACAGCGGGCTCCAGAATGTTAGCTATAGCAATCTTTCCTTTGGCATTGCCTGCATTCACAGGGCAACAAAACCACTTTAAGCATTTAATTATTTTAGGATAAGGCATTTCTGCAGAAACAAGATAAAGAAAGCATTCCCCTGAAAGCCATACTTTGGCCCCTTAAGGGTTCTGAAAATAGTGCGGAGAAAATAACTTGCGCAACCGGTCTAATTTTTACTAGACCGCCAAACGATTGGAACAAAAAGAAAAAATGGTGGGCCGTGGGCGATTATTCGGGCATCCCTGCCCTCACCCCTATGGGGCTGCCTCGCACACTCGGCATTCAAAATCGTTCGGCAATTGCTCCTGCATTGCCCTAATACCATGCATCCTTGCATATATCCTGACGATTTTGTCGAACGCGGGGGCGTTCTCATCAGACCACGATCTACCATACATAAAAAAACCCGCCACAAGGGCGGGTTTTTTTATGTATGGTGGGCCGTGGGCGATTATTCGGGCTATCCTTGCCCTCACCCCTTCGGGGCCGCACTGCGTGCGTTTAAAATCGCTCCCGGCGATTTTATCGAACGCCTTTACAGTGCGTTCAAATGGCTACGATCAATATACAATAAAAAAGCCCCCCTAAAAAACTCAGGGGGGCTTTACTATTGTATGGTGGGCCGTGGGCGATTCGAACGCCCGACCAATTGATTAAAAGTCAACTGCTCTACCGGCTGAGCTAACGGCCCATCGCGAAGGGGGGAATCATACTGATTCCCGTTTATATTTCAAGTCATTTAAAAAAGAAATTTACACAAACTCTAATTTATTTCTCACCCCCCTCAATTTAGGGGTGACAAGCCCTGTTCTGAGGGCTTCCCGGCCTTACACTCTTAAAGGGCATCAAGCTTACGCAGGGATGCTGGTAATAGACGCAACTCAACCAGTCCCGTTATCAGTGCAGCAAACAGACTGGCATCTTCATACAGCATTTTGTAGTACTGAGTCTTCATGGTCAGAGCGCTTGCAAACAGGATAGCCAGCATGGTCAGGATTGAGCCTACTGCCAAAGTCGAGATTCCGGTAATCGCCTGACCTATGGTGCAGCCTAGCGCCAATGTACCACCCAGCCCCATCAGAACAGCCCCGATCAAATGAGTAAAAAAATCAGACTTACTGGCAAACCATTCAATCCGAAAGCTACGCGAAATCAGCGACCAGAATAGCGACCCGCAAATAACGCCAGCAACGGCAAACAGTCCAAAAGTCAGATGCATGGATTTAAAGCCCGATGCAATATAACCGTAGGATTGAGCGATGGGATTGATAAAGGTAAACGATTGACTGGAAAGTGGGCGACCAGTAGATGGCTTGCCCTCATCAGATTCTGCCAGCATATCCCATTCTTCATAATACCCGCCAAGATTATACATCTCACCATCCGCTGCAATATTAATATTGGCACTGATATACCAGGCGCCCAGAACAGCCATCCCTACAACCAGTCCACTTAAGATGTTATCAGAAGTTTGACGAAATTCAGCACTGCGGAAAATATATACCAGCAGAATGGCACAAATCAGCAATCCGGCGATGAGTCTTATCTGCAGGGCATTATCTGCATTAATCAATGATCCCAGGTCAGAGCTATTCTCCAGTGCGATAGCCGTCGGACTAACCCAGCTATAAAACAATTCACTATAGAGTGTTTTATCAGTACCGGGAAAGGGATTGTTCATGTAAAAGGCAACCAGCCCTATGACCAGAAAAACCAGTATCGACTTTAGGTTACCGCCACCGATACGAATCAGTGTTTTGTTGCCACAACCACTGCCCAGAGTCATGCCAACACCAAACATCAGGCCACCGAGTATATTTTCCAGCCAGATAATTTGATTGTCACGATACGGCGGAAAGCTACCATCTACGGACATTAAGCCGGCTGACTCCAGTACCACAACTCCAGCTATTGCGACAACAATTGCCAGCAGCCAGGAGCGAAAGCGGCTGTAGTCGCCCATATTGACCATATCGGAGACTGCACCCATGGTGCAAAAATTGGTTTTATTGACGACTGCACCCATGATAAATGCGAGCACAAATGCTGAACACAGCAGAACCCACTGTGCTTGATGGAAAGATTCAAATGACATATCCAGCCCTCTAATTGTAAAGTCGATGTTGAACCTGGAAAAATAAGTTGAAACATCGATCGGATTATTAGTCTCTGACGGGATAGAATGCTTAAATATTCCTCATTTTTGTAGCAATGCAACAACCTGATCAAACCCATTTTCACGGGCGTAATCTAGCGCCGTTTTATTCTGATCATCCTTTAGCGTAGTGTCAGCCTGATGCCGCAATAACACCTTCACTGTTTCCAGATGCCCCTGCTTGGCGGCCCACAGCAATGCCGTCCATCCATGTGACTGCTCAACCTGATTAACCTCGGCCCCGTGCTGTATTAATAGCTCGACGACATCGTGAAAATTATTTGAAGCGGCCAACATCATGGCTGAATAACCGCCCATATCCACCAGATTGACATCCGCTCCTTTTTCCAGCAGTTTGACTACCGCCTCTAACTGTCCGTTAAGCGCCGCTTTCATCAGCGGCGTCCACTGGCAATGGTTGCGCATATTGACTAGCTGATTGCCCTTCAGAAAATCATCCATCAGGGATAAATCCCCCTTTTCCGCTGCATCCAGTAATGAGGGCGGCGCAAGCTCGGGCGCATCAGGCTTACAGGCCGCAAGAGTGGTAAACAGCAATAGCACTGTATAGCTTTTCATCAACAATTGAAGATCATCCGCTGACCCGGTCCCTGTAAGGTGAAATTATCTAACGGTTTTCGCGCGACATGCGCTCCAGTCGTTTACCTGCAAGCCGCGCTGCCGTGCTATTAGAATTTTGCTTTCTCAATTGCTCCAGCATTTTACGCGCTTCTGCAAACCGTCCCAGCTCATAATAGGTATACCCCAGTTTAAGCATGGCATCGGGTATCTTGTTGCTGGAAGGGTATTTTTTCAATACTGCAGTGAATTCAATCACTGCCTGTTCAAACTGCCGCATCACATAATTCGACTCCCCCAACCAGTATTGCGAATTCCCTGCGTAACTACTCTCGGGGTATTGATCAATAAAATCCTTGAATGCGGTATTGGCCATTTTATAGCGCCCTTCTTTCAGCATATCGAATGCTTTTTGATAAGCCGCTCTCTCATCGCTAACCGGTGTTGTATTTCTGTTAGTGCCCCCCTGAATGGTGGCGGGCCTGGGCACCGAAGGGGTATTTGAAACAGCAGCGGTCGATGGCTGCGATACAGAAGGCGCGGCTACTGGCGTATTTGCAGCCGGTTCAGTGGTAGTTACAGGCGCTATCGGCACTGCAGGTGCAGGCGCTCGACTTGAAGTCATTTCCAGCTCCCGTAAGCGACGGTCTATATCCAGATACAATTCACGCTGGCGCTTCTTGATACCAGCCAGATCATGATCCTGCTGCTCAAGCATTCCCCTCAACTGGCTAGCTTCTTCCGACAGCTCATCCATACGTTGAAATAGCTCCAGCATGGCACGATTATCCAGAAGTTTACGATACCCCTGCATATCCTTTTGCATCTGGTTCACACCCTGTTGCAGCTTGGTCAGCTCATCGGTTAATTGCTGATTATTTTTGGACGCCGCAAAAGAAGATGAAGTACTCATCAACAGCACACATAACGACAGATTTGAAATTATTTTAAAATTCTTCATGAAATTGCCTTTTTACCCTATGCCCGTAACAAATGACGTTACTTAACTTCATACACCAGTTCAACACGTCGATTTTTTGACCAGGCAGAATCTTCATGCCCCAGTACGGCTGGCTGCTCTTCACCATAACTAATAGTATCTAACTGGTCGCTGGAAGCGCCCTGAAATAACAGAATTCGACGTACTGACTGGGCACGGCGATCACCCAGTGCGATATTGTATTCGCGTGATCCACGTTCATCAGCATGGCCTTCCAGGCGAACTGAGACATTGCCATTGCTAGCAATAAAGTTGCCATGCGCTTCCAGTGTAGCCAGCGAATCATCGCTCACCTTGGCGCTATCGTATTCAAAATAGATAACTCGCGAGGAAAGCGGCGAATCAGGTTCATCCAGCATTTGCTGGACAGTCAATGATTCATCAGCAATCACGCTTGCCTGCGCATCAGAGCCATCAAGTGCTGTGCCACCGCTTGAAGCATCATCACCCGCATCCTGCTGGCCGCTGATTACGCCAGGATCGGTCTGATTTTCGATAGTCTCATCCCTGGTAGCACAACCCACCATCAGCAGGCTGCTCAGTAAGCACGTCATCAATACTCTGTTCATTTATGAATCCTCTTGTAACAATTAGTGGTTTATCGAATCGAACGCTTTCGATTCTTGAAAGGCCCCCAGACCGGTTCACGAATATCGCCAGCCTGATCTGAAAGCTTATGTTTACTCTGTCCATCCAGTGACACCATATACAGCACTCCCGTATTACCCTGAGTGGAGGCATAAAGTACCATACGGCCATTGGGAGCGAATGAAGGCGACTCATCCAGACTATTATTCGTCAGCAGGTTCAGGTAACCATTCTCACGATCCAGCTGAGCAATTTGATATCTATTGCCCTCACCGTACACCATCACGAGATTTTTCCCGTCTTGAGAGATATCCGCCGCAGAGTTATAGCGTCCTTCAAAACTAATCCGCTTTGGACGACCACCATTGACAGAAACTTCATACAGCTGTGGTGCCCCACTACGATCTGAGGTAAAGATAATACTCTGTCCATCGGGGTTCCATACCGGCTCGGTATCAATCGCACGATGCGTGGTCAGACGTTTCAGCTTTTTGCTCGCCACATCTATGGTATAGATATCAGGACTTTTATCCTTGGAAAGCACTATGGCAAGTTGCTTACCATCGGGTGACCATGAAGGTGCCCCATTAATACCTTTAAACCCGGTAATCTTGCTGCGTTTGGCAGTCGCCAGATGCTGGATAAAAATCTCCGGGCGCTTGTTTTCAAAAGAGACGTAGGCCAGAGATTGCCCATCGGGTGACCAGGCGGGCGACATCAGTGGTTCATCAGACTCCAGCACCGTTTGTGGATTAAATCCATCGGTATCAGCAACCTGTAATACATATTTACGCGCCTTGCCCTGGCGTGCACTGATATAGGCGATGCGGGTATTAAATGCACCGGGGATGCCGGTAATTTTTTCGTAGATTAAATCACTGATTTCATGTGCGGTGTTACGCAGATTGCGTAATTTTACTGGAAAGGTATAGCCAACAATTTGTTTCTGCTTCAGAACATCAAGCAGCTGAAACTGTACATCCAGTTTTCCTGGCTGTTTACTCAGAATACGCCCGACAACAAGATACTCCTGCTTCAATTGTCGCCAGTTCGCGTAATTCACATCCTTACTATAATGTGGTTTGGACTTGTACTGAGTGCTGTTTAATACCTTAAATACACCGCTACGATTCAGGTCTTCTGTAACAATTTGAGCGATATCTGTTTTTAACTTTACGGGCAGACCAGAAGTATCAAACTCTACTACAGCCATGGGAATGGCTCCTTCAACGCCCTCGGTAATTTCAATAGTTATCTCGGCATACAGATTTTGATAACAGGTCAGTATTAAACCTGCAATGATCAACTTAAATAATCGTTTCATGCTCAAATTAATTTTCCGGTTTAAATCGTAATGTAATATCCGTCTGGAACAGCTCTGGGTCTTCTGGACTGGGTAGCGGGTCGGACTTTAAAACCGCGGCTTCAACCGACAGTCTATACTCTCGAGTACCCGGACAATTACCAAACGTCACATCCAGGATAATACCCCCTGGCCCCTGCTTAACCTTTACTTCGCATTCAGGTTTTGAACCAGCATTAACGGGTTGGCGCCAGTTACGCTGAATTTTATTTTTAATCATCGCATAATATTTATTGCGCAGCGTATCCAGCGTTCTCTGCCTTTCTTCGGCAGCCAGACGCGCTTTAAGTTCCGCTTCTTTCTGACGTTGTTCTGCTTCTGCCTTTAAACGGGCCTGTCTTTCAGCTTCCAGACGCTCCTGCTCCTGCCTTCTTTTTAGCTCTTCAGCCTTACGTTTCTTTTCGGCTTCAGCTTTTTTTCTCGCCTCTTCAGCTTTACGCTTCTTTTCTTCTGCTGCTTTTTTCTGCTGCTCGGCTTTGCGTTTCTTTTCCACTTCTGCTTTAGCGCGTCGAGCCTGTTCGGCTTTAAGTTTTTTTGCGGCTTCCGCCTTTTTCTTTTTCTCAGCTTCAGCTTTTTTCTTTTGTTCAAGCGCGCGTTTTTTTTCCTGTGCTTTCTTGATCGCCTGTTCTTTGGCGCGCTTTTCGATAGCCTGTTGTTTTCGCTTTCGTTCCTGCTCCTGTTGTTTTATTTTTTCTGCCCGTTGTTCGAGCTTTTTCTGATCGATAACTTCAGCCTTGATGGTTTTATCCACTAAAGCCGGCGGACTGACAACAGATAGTTTGGGCGTAGCACTAAACTCAAGTAGTGATAGTGCAATGATCGAGCCATGCAGCAACAGGGAGAACAGAAATGCTCTCGGGTATTGCCGTATCAAGCCAATCACCGCCTGTCTTCTCCCGGCTCAGTAACCAGGCCCACTGAACCTATCCCTGCCTGCTGCAACTGAACCAGTACATTGACGACATTTTGATAAATGACATTCTTGTCACCGCGAACCATAACAGGACGCTTGCTTTCTTTCTTCAGCGCTTTTTTGACCTGAGCAACCAGTTCAGCACTATCCAGCGGGGAATCCGGCTTTGACGATATATTCAGGTAGACCAGCCCTTTTTCATCAACGCTGATAATGACGGGTTCAGGACTATTGACATCCAGAGCTTTGGCCGGAGCCTGTGGTAAATCAACATCGACCCCCTGTTTTAACAGAGGGGCTGTGACCATAAATATAATCAGCAGTACCAGCATCACGTCTATGTAAGGTACTACGTTAATATCGGCCATTACCCGCCGTTTACGACTACTAGCTGCCATATCGATTAATGACTACTGGATTGGACCTGACGCTGCAGGATCCCGGTGAATTCTTCGACAAAATTTTCATAGCGGCCAACCATTTGATCAACCTGGGTTGCGAAATTGTTATAGGCTATAACTGCAGGTATAGCTGCTAACAGGCCCATGGCTGTCGCGATTAATGCTTCAGATATACCGGGGGCCACCATTGCCAGCGTTGCCTGCTGCACCCCGGCCAGCGAACGGAAGGAATCCATTATGCCCCACACTGTACCGAATAACCCGATATAGGGGCTAACCGAACCCACTGTTGCAAGATAGGAGAGATTGTTTTCCATCGATTCCACCTCACGCGAGAGTGATACCTTCATCAGGCGATGTGCAGCGGTAATTACTTCTGCGGTTTGCATCTCGGCTTTGCGGGCTCGGGCGAATTCACGGAAGCCATTCTCGAATATGGCTTCCATGCCATAACGTTTTTCCTGGCGCGTAGATAATTGACCAAACAGATCGCTCAGATTAATGCCCGACCAGAAACGACCTTCAAAGGTTTTAGCTTCACCGCGGCTTTGTTTAAGCATACCCCATTTAATATAAATCACTGTCCAGGAAAACACCGACGCCATGAGCAGGATGAACATGACAAACTGCACCGGCAAACTGGCATTTGCTATCAAATGAAAGAATGATATTTCATTCATAGTTACTAAGCTTCCTCATTATCTGTTCAGGAATGGCGACTGGTACAAACTGGTCTGCAGAAACACAGCCAACTTTCACTTCGGCCTGATTGATCAGAACCTTCTGCTCGCCCCTTTGACTGTAAATAGCCTGATCAAATATCAGACTGACTTTTTTCAATCGTTTGATATGACTTTCTACCAGTAGCAGCTCATTGAAACGTGCCGCCTGTTTAAAATCAACGGTAATATTTCGCACCACAAAAACAATATTCTGCAGCAACAAGTCATCCTGCTCAAAGCCCAGTGTACGCAAAAATTCTGTGCGAGCACGTTCATAAAAGTTCAGGTAGTTCGCATGATACACTACACCACCAGCGTCGGTATCTTCAAAATATACTCGACATTCCAGAGTCTGACCGACTGACATTAAAATAATTCACCAGTAGTTTTGGTTTTATCCATATCAAATCCAAAATGACGATAGGCATGCGAGGTCACCAGTCGTCCGCGTGGGGTACGCATCATGAAACCCTGCTGGATAAGGAATGGCTCAATGACGTCTTCTATAGTGCCACGCTCTTCACCTATGGCAGCGGCGAGGCTCTCTACTCCTACCGGACCACCTTCAAATTTTTCGATCATCGCCAGGATTAACCTTCTATCCATGTGGTCCAGCCCACATTGATCGACCTTCAACATATTCAGGGCTTCAGCAGCCACTTTTTTATCAATAATGCCATTAGCTCTGACTTCAGCATAATCACGTGCACGACGTAATAGTCGATTAGCGATTCGCGGGGTGCCACGAGAACGACTGGCTATTTCTCTGGCACCTTCAACCTCTAACTGAATCTCCAGCAAACCGGAAGAGCGAGTTACAATACTGGCCAGATCATCTGCATTATAAAATTCCAGTCGTTGCACAATACCAAAGCGATCTCGCAGTGGAGAAGTTAACAAGCCTGCACGGGTTGTTGCCCCCACCAGTGTAAAAGGAGGCAGATCCAGTTTAATCGAACGAGCGGCGGGGCCTTCACCGATCATAATATCCAGTTGATAATCTTCCATCGCTGGATACAGAATTTCTTCGACTACCGGACTTAATCGATGAATTTCATCAATGAACAATACATCATTAGGTTCCAGGTTCGTGAGTAACGCGGCTAGATCACCCGCTTTTTCCAGCACCGGGCCAGAGGTTTGTCTCAGATTCACCTGCATTTCATTGGCAATAATATGTGACAGGGTGGTTTTGCCCAGCCCTGGCGGCCCGAAGATCAGCACATGATCCAGCGCTTCCTGTCGTTTACGCGCGGCTGAAATAAAAATTTCCATCTGCTCGCTGACCTGTGGCTGCCCCACATAATCCGACAACATGCGTGGTCTAAGTGCGCGCTCATGGACGGATTCATCCTGTTCAAGTGATGCATCGATCAAACGTTTATCATTCATCAGGAAGTCACCGCATTCTGTAACGCCTGTTTAATAAGCGCACCGGCACTATTTTCATCTGCTTTGAGCGCGGCTGTTTTCACCATCTTAAGCGCATCGGCCGGTTTATACCCTAACGCCTGTAATGCCTCTACCGCTTCACTCATCGGTGCGGCCTGTGAACCTGTCGTAGCAGGCATAACAACCCCACCGGCCGATACAGTTTCGATATTCTCAACCTTATCGCGCATCTCGATAATCAATCGTTCGGCGGTTTTTTTACCCACACCAGGCAACCGGGTCAGAGTAGCGACATCACCGGATTGCACACACAGAGCGAAATCCAAATCTGAAATACCCGACAGAATGGTGAGTGCCATTTTAGGACCGACTCCATTTACCTTTATCAACTGGCGAAACAGTTTACGCTCCTGTTCGCTATAGAATCCCACCAGCGAATGCTGGTCATCCTTGATGATCAAATGCGTCCAGATACAGACAGGCTCGCCCTGATTGGGCAATTGATAGAAAGTGGTCATCGACACGTCTACTTCGTACCCCACTCCCTGACAATCGATTAAAATCTGAGGAGCACGTTTAATTGCGAGAATGCCATTTAATCGACCTATCATCGACGAGTTCTCCGGGAGCGTGAAAAGGCTTTTGCTGGGATGCCGGTTTTATCCTGCATCGCCTGATGTTGTGCATGACAGATAGCGATGGCCAGGGCGTCAGCTTCATCTGCCTGTAATTCCTGTCGTAATGAAAGTAATCGACTGACCATATGCTGCACCTGCTGTTTTAGCGCACTGCCCTTGCCTACAATAGTGAGTTTGATTTCGCGCGGGGCATATTCAAAAACCTCAACGCCGGCATGATAGCCGGCACAGATAGCGGCACCACGCGCCTGCCCCAGCTTTAGCGCCGAGTCGGCGTTTTTATGCATGAATACATTTTCTATACCCATTTGCTCAGGTTTATGCTGTTCGATAATTACGCTTAACTGTTGGAAGATATTACCCAGTTTTTGCGGGAAGCTATCTCCTTTAACCTTGATATGCCCGCTATCCAGATACTCAATCTTATTGGAAAGGTTGCGGATTATTCCATAGCCAGTGATGCGAGAACCTGGATCTATTCCAAGTATTATCATGATTCAAGACTTGAATTACTGCACAACAATGCGTTTTCTTGCAATGCTAAAAGTTGGCTCATTGGATACAACCTGACACCTGCTATTCTCTCACTTAAAAAATTGCGCATATGTTAGCATTTTTAACGTCTTGCTGTTGACCGATTACGCAAGCAACAGCAAGGCTGATCATAGCAACTAAAGTCTATGTTACCAGCCTGGAGGAAGTTTCTTTTCGATGGTGATTTGCTTGCCTTCGATAGATATGTAGCCACCGGTTTTCAACTCTTTAAGAATACGGTGCACCATCTCGCGAGTTGCCCCAACGCGTAATGCAATATCCTGCTGGGTCAACTTTTCAGTCACCAGTTTATCGCCGATTTTTTCCGAATGTTTATGTAGAACCCTGACCACCCGGTTGTAGACATCTTCCAGCGCCAGACTGCTGACCTCTTCGGTCAGGTCCTGGATTAGACTGATTAGACGATCAATAATACGGATACTAATGACAGGTTTAATGAGCAGGGTATCCATAAAAACCTGACGAGATATCACTGCCATGAGAGATTTTTCAGTGGTGATGATACTTGCCTGACGAGGAATTCCTCCCAGCGGTGCCAACTCACCAAATGAATCACATTCACCCAGCGTATTGATGATTATTTCCTTGCCTTTTTCATTCTGCAGAAAAACATCAACCTTTCCTCTAATGATGACATAAAGTGAATCGGTATCATCACCCTGAGTAACGACTACTGTATTTTTTGGATATTCCCTTGTAATAACCTGAGAGGCTATCTGTTCGAGGTCAGCCTGATCCAATCCCTCAAATAATGAGTTATTCCTAAATGTTTCAATTATTTCATTCATCTTTAAGGATACCTGTTGTTTCGAAACGAATTCCCTACATCCACACTTTTATGTGTTAGTTTAAGCACTAGATCAGACCGTATACTCTTCAAGTAACAAAGAAGTACCTTTCATTTCTTCGGGTTTAGCAATGCCCATTAATTGCAGCAGTGTTGGTGCGATAGCGGATAAATTCTCACCAGTAGTCAACCGCCATGGCACCTCATCGATTATCAGGCAGGGTACCGGGTAAACCGTATGCTGAGTATGCGGCTCTCCGGTTACCGGGTCGACCATTTCATCACAGTTTCCATGATCAGCAGTTAAAATAACTGCATAACCTTCCTCTACCGCAACATCAAGCACTCTTCCCACTTCTTTATCCAGTGTTTCAACCGCTTTTATAACCGAATCTCGGACAGCAGTATGTCCGACCATATCTCCATTAGCAAAGTTCACTACCAGAAAACTATAATCATGCGATTTCAGGGCTTCAATCATCTCGTCTGCCACCAGTTCAGCACTCATCTCCGGCATTAAGTCATAGGTAGACACATCTGGAGATGGTATCATTTTCCGGTCTTCACCAGGGAATCGATGCTCTCGACCACCATTAAAGAAAAACGTCACATGCGCGTATTTCTCCGTTTCAGCGCAATGAAGCTGTCTGAAACCCGACTGACTGATGACACTACCCAGAGTGACCTTAGGTCTTTCTGGAGGATAAGCGATAGGGGTAAGAAACTTGGGATCGTACTGAGTCATACAGGTTACTGTGATAGGCTCAAAGTCGCCACGATCAAAACAGGTGAATTCACCATGACTAAGTGCTGCCGTGAGCTGACGTGACCGATCATTACGGAAATTAAAAAAGATCAGTTCATCACCTGCCTCTAGCGGAATAAAATCGGGTAACACGGTAGGCTTGATAAATTCATCAGTCTCTCCCGCTTCGTAAGCATCGTGCAACGCTAAGGTAATATTATTTGCCTTATGACCTTCTCCATGAACCATAGTCCTCCATGTCAACTCTGTTCTCCCCCAACGACGATCACGATCCATTGCATAATAGCGACCATGCAGGGTACCTATCACACCGCCATATTCTGATAGCGCCAGCTCCAGTTCAGGCAGATAATTCATAGCAGATTTCGGTGGTGCATCGCGCCCATCGGTTATCATATGAACCTGAGGTAACACACCATGGCGCGAACAGAGCTTAATTAAGGCCAGTAAATGATTGAGATGACTATGCACTCCACCATCAGAAACCAGCCCAATCAAATGCAGCGGGCGATTCGATTTTTTGGCATGTTCAATCGCTGAGAGAAATGCGGGATTAGAGAAAAAGCTTTCATCTTCGATGGCATCATCAATTCGAACCAGGTCCTGCTTAACAATGGTGCCACAACCAATTGTCATATGCCCCACCTCTGAATTACCCATTTGGCCAATGGGTAAGCCCACGCCCTTCCCTGATGCTTCCAGCGCGGTATGCGGGTGAGATGAAAAATAGCGATCTAAATTCGGTGTATCGGCCTCGACTACCGCATTATTAACCTTACTTGGATTCAAACCAAAGCCATCCATAATAATCAGAACAGATGGTTTGCGCGGGACAGATCTCGCTTCAGGCATTTATAAAACTCTTCTATATATTCAGCTAAAACAGTTTTTTATTATACACCAATCAACTGATACTGTGAGCAGGCATCTTGAGCATATTTTAATACTTAATTTTGGTGCATATGAAGCCAACAGGGCAAGAGCAAAATGACTATTCCTGCCTACCCGGTTACAGCTTTAATCCAATAAACGCTGAAACCAGAGGCTTAGGGACAGTTAACACGTGTTAACTGCCCCTAGATAAAAGCATCCAATTGCTGACCAACACGAGATTCACTACTTGCGCTAGCTTGTTGAATAACCTCCATTCTAGCCTGTTGAATAAGTGCAGCAGCCCGAGCAGCAACCGCACGATCCTGGGCCGAGGGATTTGCTGGCGCCAGGGCTGCCCTCAATATAATCTGCGCTTTTGTTAAAGTGGCCTGGGGATCACCCGGAACTTCACTGGTATCAATACTAACCTCACCAGCCACTGCGTAGTTACGCCCATCCGGACCTCTTTCATATTGAAAGTTTGCACCCGAGATTACGTATCTTCCGCCGACAGCAATGTGAGCAAGCTCATGCGCACGTACTTCCCTGTCTACAGCTTTTAACTGTTGCAACTGACGCTGCTGATATAATTCGTTTTCTAAATCCTGCGATCTGGAAGTTTCTGTATCTTTACTGGGGGAATTATTGGTGGGTTGTTCAAATTTTGAACGAGGAGATGCATAAGGCCTGAGCGAAGTTAAATGACTGAAAGCATTTACCTGCATAGACTTTCTCTATCGCCATTGTCACGCCTGCACGTCCAGCAAAGTGCCAACTCGTTGCCCAGCCGCCTGCAAAGAGCGCGCATTCGATTGCAGACTATTTACGATTTCAGTCTGCTCAGTGGTTGCTCTATCCTGAGTCTGTATATCCCGTGCACGAGTGGATTCTGTATTTGCTACAGCAGTGACGTTTTGTTCGGGATTCTGGCGTAGCGCTCTGATCCCCTGATATGTAGCAGCTAAGGAATTCGAAATTTCCATTACCATGCTCGCAACTATTACTCGTACTATAATTCTAGCAAAATCAGGCGACTAACCGCAAAATCCAGCAGCGAATGGCCCTCAAATAGGCCATTTAACAGATAAACGGTATAAAGTTTTCAGAATTCAGCCGGTATTGACATGAATTTTTGCTTTGAAAGCTCAAGATTTAATACACTTGATCCGAATCTGTGACCTGCGTACTGGAGCTGGAAGCCTTAAATTGCTGGTATTCGAGGCGGAGA
Source organism: Gammaproteobacteria bacterium (assembly GCA_050295575.1). Classification (GTDB taxonomy): domain Bacteria; phylum Pseudomonadota; class Gammaproteobacteria; genus JACNJF01. The sequence continues at coordinate 17,192 of JBNKPX010000070.1, forward strand.
TCAGAGAGGTTTTGTGGCAAGTAATAAAGCAGTCGAGTTTTATAGGCAGCCCAGTCCTGATACATCAGAATTTTCACACCATCGGATAACCACTGATGACGATTATCCGAGAAAAACTTACCACTGACCGTCTCTGGTTTACCATATTTTATGGTTAGCTTCTGGATCATTTGCGGATGATGCAAGCCCTCTAATTGATACTCCACAAAGGCGAGTCGGTTATCTTTTTTGACATAACCAAGATAGAGTCTTGAAGAGCCCTGTAGCAATGAGCCACTACCATATTCGTCAAAAAAATCGTCGCTACCGGCTTCCTTAATCAGTTTGGCGCCACTATTCCTTACCGCAGTGCGCATTTCATCTCTGGTTGCCAGCTGCAAGTCGACCCCAAACAGCATGGTAGCCGCATACACAGGATTAAAAATCATGAAGAGCGAAAATATAATGAGCCGATACATTTCAGTATTGCCGTTAACAGGATAATCTGGTTATCGGCAATTAAGCGGAATCTTGAATCCGCGATTAACTCCCCCGCTTATCAGGGACCATAATCCTCGGGCGCAGGCGGTACAGGCTTATCCTTTTTCGGGTCATCCTCATCAACAGCGGAATCCTTCTCTACATCAGCCGACACTTCTTCTGCATCATCAGAAGGCACAGAATCCTCATCGTCTTCATCTTCCTCATCATCATCATCCTCGACAATTGGGTCATCTCCCTAAAAGTACAAACGATTTTAAACTGGTCAACATCAGAAGCAAAAGTGTAAGACAAACCTATTTCATATATGC
>JBNKPX010000071.1:0-17913 GCA_050295575.1 Gammaproteobacteria bacterium
TACTAATCATATTTGTCTCTCTCGTTTGGGTCATAATTTACAAAACGCCTATCCCGTTAACAGGATGGCGAAAAAGTGTACCCTAGATTTTTTAGTGAAAACTATCGAATTTTGCGGTTGTACAGGACATTAGACCTTTATTTTTAACTTTCACAGGCAATCTTAGGCTAAAATATTGTTTTTTTAGTCGATACGTCACCACCGGCAACATTAAGAAAGCGTGCTAATTGATTGAATTAAAAGATTTTTACTCGCTAAAAAGGCTCACAAATAAGTACCCTGCAAACTTAAACCCAATAGAGCAATTAAAATTTTGACACTGCCCCATTAATATAGCGTGCATACTCGATTTTTACACGACAAAATAGCAGTACATTTTCATTAATAATCAGCGGGCAAAATAGATAGCGTATGGAAAGAACCGGCCTTGGCATTTTATTTTGCCTCACATCCATGTTGACCTTCGCGATACAGGATATCATCACTAAAAGCATCTTATTGTCTGGGCTACCACTAGCGCAGGTTCTATTAGTGCGTTATATCGTATTCTCTGTATTTGCGATAAGCCTTGCAGGTGGCTTTCAGAAAGCAATGAGAGGACTACGCTCCAGACATCGGGTATTACAGATTTGTCGATCATCATCCTCGGTTTTGGAGATTGCCCTGATCAATACCTCATTCATTTTAATGCCCATCGCAAAAGCCCATGCCATCGTCGCACTTTTTCCAATTATCACCATGCTACTGGCCTGGGCCATTCTACATGAGGTGATTAACAGGACTCAAATTATTGCAATAGCACTGGGCTTTGTGGGAACACTGGTCATTATAGGTTCGGGGGTCGAGGTTTCATTATCCAGTCTGGTGCCACTTGGGGGAGCTATATCCCTTGCTAGTTATTCGATAATGAGCCGCTATCTCAGCTCACGCGATGCATTCCACACCCATACCTTATACATGGGCCTGGTTGGCCTGATACTGACCCTACCCTTTGGTCTATGGCTTTGGCAGACCCCCAACTCAAACCAGTGGATGATGCTGATGGGGATAAGCGCCCTGAATATCGCAGCGCAGTTATTTTTTATCCAGGCACTCAAATATGCTAACGCTTCAGTGCTTCAACCCTATAATTACACTTTGCTACTTTTTGCAGCTATATTCGCATTCTTATTGTTGGGAGAAGTCCCTGCCTTAACTACATTCATTGGTGGAGGGCTTATTGTGTTTGCCGGATTATATTTATTGCTAAACAAGTCGAAAAAAGTCAGTACGAGCAAATAATTTTTCCAGGTTCAATCATTCCCTGGGCGCCGAAATTTAATGTGATGTTCAATGCCAGACTCTTCAAGATGCTGTTTTAACTCGTTGATGACAGGAGCAAGTTTGCTATAGCTGGTATTACTCAGTTTCACTTCGAAACAAATCTGATCGCCTTCATTGACTACCTCATCACGCTTAGAGCCTGGCTTCAATAACACACGGATCATGTTCCAGTTTGATAACCGTTTTTTGGGATCTTTCTCCATCGCCCTTCGGATAAAGTCCGCCATATCATGATCAATATCGGGACGAATGCTTCGTACATCTGGAGGTGCATCATTTAAATGTCGCTTAAGAACCCCTCGCACTGAGGAAGCGACAAATGGGTGGCGACCAGTAAGCATATAGAAAGCAGTCACACCCAGCGCATAGATATCCGCACGCCCATCCACCGTCTCCATATTAATGACCTCCGGTGCAAGATACAGCGGCGTACCAACGATATAGTGCATGTCTCGCAGTGGAGGACAGGAAATCCCGAAGTCAGTCAGTTTTACATTACCGACCTCGTCAATAAAGATGTTGGATGGCTTGATATCGCGATGGATAACACCCTGTTCACCGTAGGTATGCGCGTAAGCCAATGCGGTTGCCACCTGATAAAGAACGCCCCTTGTACGCGCCACACTCAATGGGCCCTTTTCCTTGATAATACGATCCAGATCCCATCCATGCAGCTTCTCCATGACCATGAAACGAGTCGAATACTCATCTATGATCGCATGCACTTGCAGGATATTAGGGTGGCTAAGGCTGGCTATAGTGCGCGCCTCGCGCTCAAAGCGTTTAATGAAGTTCTTATTGTGAGATAGCTCGTACTTAAGCATCTTGACGGCCACATGACGGTTAAGCGAAGGATCAAAAGCCTCAAACACAATTGATGTGTTGCCTTCGCCCAGCTTTCTCTGCAGGCTATAGTGGCCGACCCGGCTGAGTTCTTCGTCATGGGCCAGGCGCTCCGCCATCAGTTCGGTCATGTTTTCAGCGAAGCTAGCATACTGAGCAACTAATTCGTTGAACTGCCTTCGATCCAGGTAGAATGCTCCAGTATCCCTTAATGCTATAACATCAGCGGAGTAAGGTTGATTAGTCAACATGGAGATTTCACCGAGCACAGCACCCTTGCCAATCTGCATGCAGCGATCACTGCCACTGACAATATTCGGTACTCGCACCTCAACCCGACCATCGAAAAGAATATACAGGCGGCCTCCCTCCTCACCTCGTCGGATCAGCGTTTTACCTTCACTAAAATTCTGGATTCGAATGCGCCGGGCAATATCCTTGAGAGCTTCGAACTCCAGATCCTGAAGAATCTGCACACCGGATAAAATCAGCAGGATCTCTTCTTCGGATTGCATTGGGGTCATGTCAACCTCGAGATTAATTAAGCCTTACCTTAGTCAAATAACAAGATCAGGTACAACTAGCTCGAATAAGATTATTTCCTTTTATCCGCATGAGCCCGGAGATTTACAGATCACTCCAGATCAAGGCTTGATCTTAATTCGATCAAATTCAATGCATGTATCATTAAGCATGATCATGTCTGCTACCACCCTGAACCACTTCTATCTTCTTATCTTCTAATACATTGGGATTAGTGATAAACAGCTAATTAAGGCATCTCTGATTAATTCAAAGGTGAGAAAAACGAAAATTAAACTTTCCGCTTATCGTGCACTGATAATTCATGAATGAATTATTAAGAGATTCCTTATTTTCATCATCTCAAAGCTTAGCATGTAACGCTTAATAACAAATAGTATATTTGTGTCAGGACAGTTTAATCAGACCGCTATTGTTCAGTAAATTTTTATTAAGCTGATAATGGATAAAAGATAAATAATGCCGTTACCCACTTTTTATAAAAGAGATGGACCACAAATATCAGTTGTTCTACTCAAAATACTACCAGGAGGTAAATAAATAATTTACACATTTGGATTAAATATTAGAGATCAGGTAGTACCTGATAATAATGACAAAATAAAAAAGATTAATTTATCTTATCTATTCAGCCAAAACAGGGAGCGTTATCAAGAACCTGGCCACTCCACCCCTTTTCCTGTAAACCGAAGCAACAGGGATAAAGCAACCTATGGACTTTCAGTCTATAGGTTGCCTTATTCTCCAGACCTTTTATTTCGAAGTGAATTCATCTTTGATAATCATTATCAATATCGAGGCCTTGAATGGCACTTAATGATTAGTAATTATTTACACCAGCTGTCGTCAACCAAAAATTTTACACAGCTACTGCCTGCGCAGAAAAAGTAATAGCAGGAACCTTTAATTTTAATTAGTGTAAGCTGCTCTATACTCTGAATGGATACTGACTTTTTATCTTTGTCATCACCACTAACTAATGTATCTGGAAATTCAACAGGAGTGGAGATAACCTTTCCATCCATTATTGCTACAGGCTTCCCATCAACAACTGATAATTTTAAGGGCGAATTTTCAATTACTCCGATTGGTATTGAGTATCCTTTAGTGTAATTTCCCCGCATGTGAGTACATGCGGAATTCGTTAATATAACGATAGATACAATTGCGAGTTTCACTAGCGTATTCATGTGTGTTCTCCATTATTATTGAGTTAATATTTTCTGATTTTTTCACGAGGTTAAAAAAATATAAATGTTGTTGATTTAAAAGTTTATCGAAAATTTACCATATATAGTCCTTTCAGGGCTTAGTTCAAAAAAATTGTTACTTTGATCAGGGTTGATTAAGGTGTTATTTTCCCGGTCTTCATAACTAAATGATGTGTCAAATATATTTTTCACCCCTAAACTAAACTTCCCTTTTTGTTCCGGCAAATGGTAAATCAAACTTCCGTCAACCAGCCAAAACCTGTCTTCACCTTCTCCTTCCTTAGCAAATAATCCATCCTGACTGTAATAGGTCGCCACAATTGAGGTAGATAAAAACCTGGAATGAAAATAATTCAATCCTACAGGTAATTGATGAGTTTTAAGTTTTCGAATATTGGTGACTATAGAATCCCCAGGTTCTTCAAATTCAGCAAAATCATACTCGATTCTGAAGCTCAGTTTTGGTGAGAATAAAAAATAATAATAGGCGCTAAATAATTTTTGACTAGAATCGAAAATCTCATTATCTTGAGGGGCTTGTGCAAAAACAAATGACTCAAGATCAGAGTAGAGGTAGGAAAAACCAGTAAACATTCTTGTATTTATCTGATGATCGAGTGCGATACCGGAGCGTTTTGCATCTTGCACGACCAAGCTAGCAAAATCATTGTATGCCTGATTAAAACCGGATATCTGTGTTGGCTCTAGCGTAGCACTAAAAGCACTTTTCGGAACATCTCTAAATACTGTTGCACGCAAAGTTGTTGAGTCAGACAGATCCCATACAATTCCTATCTTAGGATTAAATTGATTTACGCTCTGATTGTTTTCATCATCAGGTAGTTGCACAGGTAGGAAAGGATTTTGCGTGGCTGTCGTTTTATCTGAATTTAGATCAGTATAGCTCGCGCCGAGAGTAAGATTAATAGTGGGTGTTAGTTGTAAATAGTTGTAAACATATAGACTATTGAAATTACTGTGGATGTCCTGGCTTGATACAAGTTGGCCAGTTGGAGCATTGATTATAACAACAAAATCTTCATCTCGATCTGTGGATATTGCCCCAACAAGTAACTTGTTATTTGCAGTTGACTGAATCCATTGAAGCTCTAAATTATCTGAAGTCTCATCGTTAGTTGCTGGATTTTTTGGTTGGCCTGGAAACCCATTCGTCGTTAAGTTTTCAGAGTTCATTTCTGTTTTGGTATAGCTGCTTAAAATTAGCGAATTATTTGACAGAGAATGGCGCAGTCCAACTCTGGCGCTTTCTTTATTGGCAATGTTTTCAAGACCTGGATCATTATTATCTTGAAACATGTGTAAATCCAGGTCTCCATTTTCCTGATCATCATCAGAATACTCAAACTGCAACATAGTGTCTGGTGATACATCGTATTGCGCAAAAGCCTTCAGCACATCCTTTTCCAGTGTGTCAAATTCCCTAAAACCATTGCTCTCGAAATGATATTGTCCAACATTGATACTGAAGCGATCAAATAAATACGAGACAATAACATCTTCTCCCCAGGTATTATTTTTGGCCACAAACCCATCTACTAATAGAGATGGACCAGACTTAGTGAATAAGGGATTAAATTCGTTATAAGAAAATCGAGCCGGGCCGTCAGAAAGATCTAGATCGCTCAACTGTGGGCGCAGGGAATGCCGCGTCAAAGGTTGGAGTAATTTGGACTGCAGCAAATCACTCTCGACTGCAATATCACGCTGGGGTTGCGTGGCGTTGATATCAGCCATAAATCGGTGAGCAGAAAAATTTCCAGGAGCATTTGCCAGTGCCTTTGTTCCTTCCAGAATGGCCAGCTTATCAAATCCAAGGTCTGAATATATTCGCGCTGATGCAGTATTCCTGGCAGCTTCATCCTGATCAAGAAGCTGCCTTGATCGATAAACACCTCGATTATCATTCAGTGCTACCGCCTGGTGTTGTGCCTGCAAGGCCTCGACTGGTCGGTTTTCCGATTGAAGTAAAATAGAATCATAAAACCAGGCTGTAGGATCATTCGGATCCAGCTCCCTGGCCATGATAAATTGTTCAGACGCCAGTTTATCGCGCTTTTCTTCATAATAGGCCTTACCCATATAACTCCTCAGCAGAGAGTTATTTGGATCGAGCAGAGCGGCGATTTCAATTTCTTCCCGGCCTGCCGTGAGGTCACCACGGCGGATTTTCACCAAACCTAAACCCAGATGCGGTAAAGGCGCGGCTGAATCCAACCTGATCGCCTGATTGAATGCGGACTCGGCATCATTAAGACTCACATCTCGCAAAGATGAAAAGCCGAGTACGGTTTGCGTATGCGCCAGCGAAGAATCAATTTGTACCGCTTTGTTAGCCGCTATCTTTGCAGCATTGGTGTCGCCGGTCATTAACAGAACCTCAGCCAGCCTGGCCTGAGTAATCGCATCCTGTGGTGCCAACTCAGCGGCTATAAGGCTATTTCCCAGAGCTGCCTGGATATTAAAGCGAGCCTGATCCACATATGACTGTGCCATGTATGCGGCGGCTGATTGTGGGTTTTTGGCTATCGCCTGTTGTACAAGAGTAACTGCCTGGGCTATATCATTCCTGACTATGGCATCTATGGTTTGTTGGGCAAGCATAGACGCCTGATCCTGTTGCACTGGCAAAGGCGGGTAATACAGGGTCCAGGCTACGGCATCACGCGGTCGCGCCACAGCAGTCCGTATCGGGGCCTGACCGGATGTTGCCGAACCAGCCTGATTGGCGATCAGGTCAATACTCCCTGATGCATTGCTGGCTACAACCTTGCCTTCATATACAGTGACTTCCGTGCTCTCATCTTTAACCTTAATAACAAATTCTGTGCCTTCAATGGCTGCATTTAAATAAGGTGTGTTAACTTCAAGGCTGCGTGGCACCCGGCTGATAAAATGCAGCGCACCTTTAAGCAGGTCGAGCAATGAGCGTTCTTTTTGAACGACTGACGTAAAAATGATTGCTGTGCTGTGATCAAGACGTAGCAAGGTTTCATTGATCATACGCAATGCTGCACGACTATCTGGCCCAGAACGAATTGCATCCCCGTTACAGAACTCCTGCTCCAGAACTGCTGGATTCCAGTTTTCCGTATTGGCTGTTTTGTATTCTATAGCGCCTTCCAGCGAAACAAGCCTGGCAACAGGCTCACAACTGGCGGCATGTAGCTGACCTACTGGAAGCAAGGTCAGTGTGAATAGAGCCAACCCACTTAATACACAATGGAATATAAGAGAATGAATTCTGGAGTACACCGGCACTGTAATTCCTGTATCAATTTATTTTAATTATCAATCTTTCCTGACTTAAGCTATAAATCTTATGCCTCTTCCCTGAAAAACACCGTTGATTCGACGAATGGTACTGCTTATCTGCCATAATGTGAAACCCTGTTAGCATAAACAACTAAATTTCTACATTATTTTTGTGCGATATTCACCACGCCATCCCAGTTTTTTTGTGGTGGCTTGCGCTGAAGCTGCTGTGTAAGGGGTAAATAAAAAAGACAGGGGCCATCCCCTGGGCAGGCTTTAAGTAGTTGGCTAAAAAGGTCGATTGCAGCAGCCCAGTTTTGATTCTGGAATTGCCTTAGACCTGCATCAAACACTTCCAGGTGCTGTTGTGGAAATGGATTATTTTTAATTTCATACAACGTTATCGCCTTGTCCTTGCCTTTGAGTCTAAAACGCCCTACTTTCCTGGCGTTCAGTTCATCTAACTCCTCCAGCATTTCAGCGGATGCCAGAATCTCGGTGCCAAGCTGTTTGTTCAATCCTTCAATACGGGTAGAGGTATTGACGACATCACCGACAAATCGATATTGAAAATGATCGCCAGCCCCTACATTACCAACAGACACATCACCACAATGCAGCCCAATGCGAGTTGATAGAAAACCTGTTTGTTGGTTCAATCGTTGTTGGATTTCAAGCGCAGCTTCACAGGCAGCCCGCCGCAGATCTTTTTTCTTGCCCTCAACCCAGGCTGACAGCATGGCATCACCAATTACATCCACCACCAGTCCTCCACGTTGATGTACCGGGATAAAAAGCTGTTGGAAATAATCATTTAAATGATCATGTAAATCTGTGGGCGTTTGGGCTTCTGAAAACGGCGTATATTCAGCGGCATCTGTAGCCAGACAGGCGCCAAATATTGTTGTCTTATCTTCAAGGCTGTCAAAGCCCATCGATGCTGCAGTGTTAGCGATATGTTCAGGCACATATTTTTTAAATGCGTAATGTAGCCGACTACGTTCACGATGACTGATCAAATAATGTGATAACAGTGCGAACAATAATGCTAATGGTAGCTGAATCATTAGTGGAATAACTAGAGGTATCCATAGCGATTGACTGGCAAACAACCAATAGCTTGCGCTCAGGTAAATGCCGGAAATCAGGACTGTAAAAATAACTGCTTTTGCACCCTTGATTCGATACAGAAATAGACCTGTAAGAAAACCAAACAGTGTAACGAGAAGCACATTATAGGGTGGTGTCAGTGGATTGATATTTTTTCTTTCCAGCAAATTAGCAAAGGTAGTTGCCATGATTTCCACGCCACTCACATCCAGCCCATTTTCATCTGTAAATACCGTATAGAAGCCATCTTTTTGCTGAGGCTGCAGGCGTTCCGAGAAGCCAACGAAAACAGCTTTATCCTTAAACTCAAGCGTAGTGGTTTTTGCTAACACCTGATAATAAGGTACTGTTGTAATCGAGCGAGCCGGACCATAAAAATCAAGATAAATACCGCTACCATCACCCTGCAGATGTGTGTTCAACAATACCCCGAGCACAGTATTTTTATACTCCTGGCTGTCGGCTAGCTGTCGGTTGTACACATTATTTTCCTGAAAGAACTGATGTAGTCTGATAGCAAAATCACCTGGGGTTTCAGGTGGATAATTCTGTCGCAGCCAGTCAGGTAGATCACGCTCTCCACTTACAGCATAAATCTGATCTTTCAGCTGTTGGAAATGTGCGGCTAGATGTTGATGAAGCGCTACCACAGGAAGTGTCGGCAGGTCTCCCGCACTAGACTTGAATAACCAGGCCTGATTGACTCTTTCAGGTATCTTGGGAAGATTAAAAGGGGCGACCGAAATTGCACTTTGTACAAACTCCGGAATGGGTAAAAGTCTTTGTTCAATGTGTATAGAAGTACTAGCAGTACTTCCGTTAAATCTCTGACTTTCACTTTGCAGATATTCAAAGAGAATAACGTTACCAGCTTCCTGCATAGCCTGCGCAAATTCTTTATCCTGCAGAGGGTCTCGGTGATCTGTAAAAATCATATCAAAACTGATGACACTTGCCCCGGTAGCTTTTAATAAACGAACTAAATCTGCATGTAATGAACGTGGCCACTTACGCGGTACATTAGGTAGCTGAAGATTTTTTGAAGACTCTCGATCTATGGTGACAACGACGACATCTTCAGGTGCAGGGCGTGATCCACGCAGATCAAACAGCCATTTCAGACCAATATCCGGTTCCAGCTGGGCAATTGATGGAAGCGTAAGACAGGCCAACCCCAGCAAGGCAATTAAAATGGCGAGAATAAGGGCGTTACGCCAACCATCTCGCTGAAGGTTTGTAGATTTTTTTAGCATAATTTCTGTTATATTATGCCTCGAAGATCATAAAAACTATAATATTGGCTTTCACTGTTTTCGAATTATAACTATTTTAAGGTACAGACATGCTTACACCTGGAGAAAGCGGACAGGAGGAATCCCCGCTTACAACGTTAACCAGGGATGAAATCGACTATTTGGCAAGCAAAGGTATACAGAAGCATTTCCCTAAGAACAGCTTGCTAATTTGTGAAGGCGATGACAGCGATGCTTTGTATGTTTTACTGGCCGGCCGGGTCAAAATCTATGCGAGTGATGATTCGGGCAAAGATATTGTGATCAACATCCAGGGGCCTGGTGAGGTATTTGGGGAAATGGCAATGATAGGGAGAATCCCTCGTTCAGCCTCAGTCATGTCAATTGAACCGGTGCAAGTTGCCTTTCTCTCCAGAGCAAAATTTGAAGCCTGCTTACTTGAATATCCCGAATTGGCAGTAAAATTTCTTGGACTTCTAGTTGAGCGAGTACGTAGCCTCACTGAAATGACAAAAAGCCTGGCCCTGAACGATGTCTATGGGCGTATAGCCTACACGCTTAACAAACTGGCTGAATACGAAGAAGGTGAACGGACCATTCAAATTCGATTAACTCATCAGGATATTGCCAGTATGGTGGGTTCATCCCGAGAAATGGTTAGTCGCATTCTTAAGGATCTAACCGTGGGTGGTTATATTGACTCACATGAGAAACATATCGTACTGAGAAAAGAGTTACCTCAAGCCTGGTAGAAATTTAATACCTGCCCCCCCCCTCAACATCTGATCTTAAAATCAGATACTGAAAAGCATGTGAATATCTCACAATTATGCTGTGATCCACTCACAGAACTCTAAATCTATATCCCTCATTATTATCACACAAGGAAGTAAAGCCAGGCAGGGAGCCTGGTTCAGGATACCAGGCAGGATGCCTGGAACAGGGATGTTAAGGAGTGCTGAAGATAATTAGTTTATGCAATCTCTGAGTATTTCGGAAACAGAAAAGCGAAAATTCACAGATAAATTATTCAGAACTCACTTAAAAAACACATAGAAAAGAAACTTTAATAGAGTCAATAGCTTCAAGGGATTTCATAATGGAAAACTGTACCTTTACAGTAGGCAGAAAAGGGGACATCAGTATCGAGGAACAAACTGTAAGTAGAAATCATGTAGAGATACAGGTAACAGGTAGTGCTATATACCTTCGAAATCTGAGCTCAACTAATGGTACATTCCTGCTTAGTAATAACCACCGTATCCCCTTTACTGAAGGCTATGTTCAACCTTATCAAGTTATCATTTTAGGTATTGTCCAATGCAGAGTGCAAAAGCTACTGGATCTGGCAAAAAATTTACAGGGGAAGAGTAGAGTTCGTATAACCACCTATACAAAAAGCCATCCTGTACAAAAGAATCGCTCCTCTATCTGGGTGTGATGTGATAACTCATTCATCCCTGGCAAAACATTTTATTCAAGATGCCTGCGTTTGGAAAATAGCAAGAATCATTCGTTTGAGCTAGTTTTTTAAAGAGCCTGGAAATGTGAATATCGCACAAATTCAGCGTGCCTCAGTCACCGATATATCAAATCATTCAGCTTAGCATATAACACTCAGGGATCTGATATGGACGCCGAGCAAAAGCCTCCCGGCAGGGATGCCAGGAGCAAGATTACATTGATGTTGCGGTAAAGATTCAGGAGAAAATCGATAAACCTTATACGTTATAGAACACCGGAAAAGATCAACAATAAGCTGGAATTAAAGATGACGAGACGTTTAGTGATTGGACGACAGGGAGATATTGTACTTGATGACCCTTCTGTAAGCAGAAAGCACGCGTCTATATCCGTGAGCAAAAATGGCATATATCTGCAGGACTTAAATTCAACCAATGGAACGTTCCTTGTAAAAAACAACCGTCTCATCACTTTTCCAGAAGGATATGTTCAATTTAATCAGCGCATAGCGCTTGGTAATTTACACCGCAGCATACATCAGCTACTGGAACATGAAGGCGAAATCCTCAGTATTATCATGGATGAAACTACATAAACTGACCGAGATTTTCGATCATTTAATCCAGCGCCTGTTAACACTACAGGGTGCTGGCGCCCCTCTATCGGAGCGACCATCGGCGATATTTAAGGCGCTAGCAAGATCACTCAATAGTTTTCCAGGCAAGCACCGCTGCGCTGAGATCTTCGATCGCAGTACCAACCCCCTTGAACAGGGTTATATCCTCTAGCGACCCTCTGGGATAGGTATTCTCACGACACATCTGGTCGAGCGTAGCAATAATATCGGCTTCGCTAATCACCCCCGTTTGCAGCGGCGTTTTAATATCGCCGCTTTCAAGCTTTGCATGCTCGGTATCGATGAAAATCTTTGTGCGGCGCATAACTTCATCATCGGCTTCACGCATATCCGGGGTAAAGCTACCAATCAGGTCCAGATGCTGCCCCGGCTTAAGCCACTCACCCTTTATGATCGGATCGCGCGCAAGTGTGGCACAGGAGATGATATCTGCGCGTCCTACGGCAGCCTGCAGATCAGTAGCACATTCAGCTTTGATACCCTGTGATCGAAGATCATCCACCAGTTGCTGGGCTTTTACCTCGGTATTACTCCAGACTTCCACCTCCTCTATGGGTAGAGCGGCCCGGTAGGCATGTGGAATATTAGATCCTACGCGCCCTGCCCCAACCACCAACAGTCGTTTACTGTCCGAGCGGGCGAGCCTTTTGGCCGCAAGCGCAGAGGCTGCAGCGGTACGCCTTGCTGTCAGCTCACCGCCATTAAGAATCAATATATGCTCACCGGTTTCGCGATCAAAAAGCACATAGGTTGATGAAATCGCAGGCAGGCCTTTAGCTGAATTGCCTGGGTGAACATTCACCAGCTTGATACCACCCCAGCCTTCATTGCGCCAGGCGGGCATCAGTAATAACACATCATCAGCCTGCCCCGGGGTCTGCATAAAATGATGATGACGCAGCGGAGAGGTGCAATCGCTACCAAATCCTTCGTCTATGGCCTGAATCAGTAAATCAAAAGGCAGCGCAGCCCTGGTCTCTTCTAGGGAAAGTACTTTCATGTTGTCTCCGTTAAGCCGAATCTAACCAACGCGCCTGCGCTGATAATCCGGTAAGTGTAGGTGAGATACCACTCATCAACTGTGCGATAATTTCGCCACAGCCTGCTGACATAGTCCAGCCAAGCTGACCATGCCCGGCATTAATCCAGAGGTTGGGAATGTGGCGCACCCTGCCCAGATAGGGCGCACCTACCGGGGTGGTCGGGCGCATGCCGGTCCAGAATTCAGGGCTATCCAGGTCAACCGCTGCCCCCATGTTTCGGCGCACATAATTTTCGATAACAGCAATACGATCTGCCGGTAAACTCGTATCCCGGCCAGCAAACTCGGCAGTTGCGGTAACGCGCAGCCGGTCCCCGTAGTTAGCAACAGCCAGGAATTCGGTCTCGTCCACAAAGGGCTTGTTAGGTAGCTTAGCTCCATCAATAACCCTCCAGGTGCCTGAATACCCCTTTACCGGATAAATCAGAGGTTTGAAGCCCAGAGGACGGGTAATATCGACGGTCTCCACACCTGTGGCAAGAATTACCTGAGCACAGGGTATTGGGCCTTGATCGGTTTTCACCGCATCAATACCAGACTCAGTTCGATTGAAACCAGTAACTGCCGTATCAAACAGAAAATCTACTTTTCCGCTTTGTTCAAGATAGTCTCGAGTTCGTATAGTAAACCGGCGACAATCACCGACGGCATCGGCCTCACTCAAAAGCCCACCCACGTAGCGATCCGGCATATCTGCCAATGCGGGTTCATGATCAAGCAATTGCGCCCGCTCAAGAACCTTCAACTGGGCATCTGCATGCTCAGCCAGCGATGCCACATGAGTATGAAACTGGACTTCATCACGGAACAGGTATAGACCACCCTCGTGCCTGGTTTCCTGCGCCAGGCCCATATCGGCCTCTATACCCTGCAGGAGTTCGCTGCTAAAGCGGCTAAGCTTTTTAAGCTTTTCACTGTTAGACCGATTGGCTGCCGAGGTGCAGTTAAGCAGGAAGTCGACTCCCCAGCGCCAAAGCTCAAAATCCCAGAATTTAGACACACGTACCGAGGGGTCACGCCCCATCAAGGCACGAAAAATTGCGGCAATCGCTTTAGGCTCGGCCCAGGCCTGAGCATGCCCCACCGCCACAATCCCTGCATTGGCATGGCTACACAATTCAGCCGGCGCAGGCAATCGGTCTATTACCGTTACACGATGACCTCGCTTCGCCAGAGCATAAGCGCTCATCATGCCGATAATGCCCGCACCGATTACAACAATCGGCTGATTCATATCAGGCTGATGTTGCCCTGCTAAAGACATTGAAGGGAAAGCAACAGTTCAACAGCTGTAGACATTATGTATTCCTGGTCCAGGTAAAATCCATTTGCTGTGCTGTTTTTACCGCCAGATCAAAGCTATGCAGCTTGCTCACCAGATGAAGACTCATATCTATACCAGCCGATATACCACCTGAGGTGACGACGCCTCCTTCATCGACCCAGCGCACGTCTTTAACGACGGTTAGTTTTGGGAACATTTTTCTCAGGCTCGGAATATCTTCCCAATGGGTAGTGACTACCTGCTGTTGCAGCACTCCGGCTTTGGCCAGTAAAAAGGCACCGGTACATACAGAAGCCACCGTCGATGCAGTCTGTGCCTGTTGTGCAATCCATTCCAGAACCTGTGGCTTGGTCATTTCATGGGTATGTACACCACCGACTATAATGAGCACATCAAGCGGCGGATGTTTGTCGAAAGAACAATCAGACATAACGCGATAACCAGCCCTGGCTTTAACTTCATTACCGGTTTCACTGATTAAAAAAACATCGAAGGGGTGATTGTCATCGCACACCCGCGAAGCCGTGGTAAACACTTCAAATGGCCCGGAAAAATCCAGCACCTCGGCCTGCTCATAAATGTATATTCCTATGTTCACTAAATCCTGCCTTAATATTTTTTTATGACAATTATGAAATCTGTTTTCTTATTCTCAGCAATCTGTGGCTGAAGGTCTAACCATTCTTACTACTATCTAAAGTTACAATTTCTATATACATAGCAAAAAAAAGCCTCTCCATTGAGAGGCTTTATATTTTCACCAGAAGAATAATGCTTAGTTATTCTGGATCACAATGCTTGGGAAAGCTGCCGAATGATCCTTCGCTTTGGTGGCCAGTCTTGCTGCCGTTTTACGTGCAATCTCACGGTAGATTTCACTAATCTTGCTTTCCGGCATGGCCGCCACCGTTGGATTACCACTATCAGCCTGTTCGCGAATTTTGATATCCAGTGGTAATGAGCCAAGAAAGTCTACATTCTGCTCTTCAGCCATACGCACACCGCCGCCTTCGCCAAAGATATGCTCGGCATGCCCGCATTCGCTACAGATATGGATAGACATATTTTCAATGACACCCAATACCGGCACTTCGACCTTGTCAAACATCTTCAACCCTTTACGTGCATCCAGTAATGCGATGTCCTGTGGGGTAGTAATGATTACGGCACCACTGACAGGAATTTTTTGCGCCAGGGTTAACTGAATGTCACCGGTACCCGGCGGCAAATCGATCACCAGATAATCGACATCCTTCCAGTTAGTATCGTTGAGTAACTGTTCCAGCGCCTGGGTAACCATAGGGCCACGCCAGATCATTGGGGTATCTTCTTCTACCAGATAACCGATAGACATAGACTGAATGCCGTGACCAACCATAGGCTCCAGGCTCTTGCCATCAACTGATTCTGGTTGACCGGTACAGCCAAGCATACGCGGCATACTGGGGCCATAGATATCCGCATCCAGAATAGCGACGGTTGCGCCTTCTGCCTGTAGTGCCAGCGCCAGATTAACGGCAGTAGTCGATTTACCTACACCCCCCTTACCGGAAGCCACTGCAATAATATTCTTGATACCTTCCTGAGGTTTCAGGTTTTGTTGCACAGCATGGGAGACGATTTTGCTTGAGACCTTAACCTCCACACTGTCAACACCTTCCAGTGCAGACGCCGCTTCTGACACCATTTTCTTCATCGTGTCAAAATAGCCAACAGCGGGATAACCCAGCGAGATAGTGATACTGACCTTACCACCATCGATCTCTACGCCTTTGATCGACTTTGTTGCTGCCAGATTTTTCTCAGTATTGACGTCGATAATCTCGCCAACAGCCGCTTCGATTTGTTGTTTCGTAATTGCCATATAGTTACCCTGATACAGACTAAAAATTAGAATCGCTGCATTCTACATTAGCTAGAACTAATATTTAACCTTTATTTCCGAGGTAATTAGTCGGGTATTATTAATTCCGCTATACAGTGACAGGTGCAGCACATAAAATAGCGTGCTTTTAATCAACACATATTAATCAATGAGTTCCACCAGCCCACAGTCAACAACAAATCCTGCACGTAAAATGGTCGTTACCAGTGCGTTGCCCTATGCCAATGGCCCTATCCATATCGGCCACATGGTGGAATACATACAGACGGACATATGGGTTCGTTTCCAGAAAATGCAAGGAAATGAATGCATCTATGTCTGTGCTGACGATGCGCATGGCACCCCAATTATGCTGCGCGCGCAGGCTGAGAATATTAGCCCACAGGAACTAATTGACCGCATGAAGATCGAGCATGAGACAGATTTTGCCGACTTCCACGTCGCTTTCGACAACTATTACAGCACCCACTCGGAAGAAAACAAATACTTCGCGACCTATATCTATCAGCAGGTTAAAGCCGCGGGACATATTGCAACACGTACTATTTCCCAGTCCTATGACCCCAAAGCAGAGATGTTTCTACCCGATCGCTTCATTAAAGGTGAGTGCCCAAATTGCGGTACACCCGATCAATATGGCGATAACTGCGAAAAATGCGGTGCCACCTACGACCCCACGGAACTGAAAAACCCTCGTTCGGTAGTCACAGGTGAAACCCCAGTCGAAAAAGATTCTGAGCAATACTTCTTCAAGCTGGGTGATTATTCCGACATGCTGAAGACATGGACACGCGCCGGTCATATCCAGAAAGAGATTGCCAACAAGATGGACGAATGGCTGGAAGATGGCCTGCGTGACTGGGATATATCACGTAACGCACCCTATTGGGGGTTTGAGATCCCTGATGCGCCCGGTAAATATTTTTATGTATGGATGGATGCGCCTATCGGCTACCTGGCCAGCTTTAAAAACTGGTGCGATAAAACCGGTCACGATTTTGACGAATACTTTAAGGCCGATAGCAGCGCCGAGCTGTATCATTTTATCGGTAAGGATATTGCGCGTTTTCATACACTGTTCTTCCCCGCTATGCTGCATGGTGCTGGTTTTCGCAAACCAACGGCAGTTTACTGTCATGGCTTCCTGACCGTGGATGGACAGAAGATGTCCAAGTCACGCGGCACCTTTATCAAGGCTCGCACCTTTCTGCAGCATCTAAATCCAGAATACCTGCGTTATTACTTCGCCGCCAAGCTGGGCGCGGGCGTGGATGATATCGATCTGAATCTGGAAGATTTCACCGCAAGAGTAAATAGCGATCTGGTGGGTAAGGTTGTCAATATTGCCAGTCGTTGCGCCGGTTTTATCGTCAAAAAATTTGACGGCAAGTTAAGCGCTAGCATAAGCGACTCCGATCTAAGCGATAAATTTATCAGCGCATCTGAATCCATTGCGAGGGCCTATGAGGGCCGTGAATTTGGCAAGGCTATGCGTGAAATCATGGCACTTGCTGATCTGGCGAACCAGTTCATTGATGAGCAGGAGCCCTGGGTACGCATCAAGGATGAGGCTCAACAACAGAATGTACAGGATACCTGTAGCATCGGTATCAATTGCTTCCGTCAACTGATTATTATGCTAAAACCTGTACTGCCGCTACTGGCTACTCAGGCTGAAGAATTTTTGAATGTTGACAGTCTGCAATGGAAAGACCTGCCCAACGATTTAACCGATCACGCGATTAATAAATTCAAACCACTGATGACACGCGTCGAAAAAGAGAAAATAGATGCCATGATAGAAGCCAGTAAAGAAGCATTGAAAGAAGAACCCAAGGTCGGTCATCAAAAGGAAGATACCAGCAATATCGATCCCATAGCCGAGGAAATCAGCTATGATGATTTTGCCAAACTGGACCTGCGAGTAGCTCGTATCGTCAAGGCTGAACACGTAGAAAAAGCCGACAAGCTATTACAGCTAACACTGGATATAGGTATCGAGCAACGCAATGTATTTGCTGGAATAAAGTCAGCCTATAAGCCA
>JBNKPX010000072.1:0-17883 GCA_050295575.1 Gammaproteobacteria bacterium
GCAAGAAAGTAGAAATTGTTAAATTTCGTCGCCGTAAGCATCATCGTAAGCAGATGGGTCACCGTCAAAGCTATACTGAAATCCAAATTAGCAAAATCAAGGCATAGGAAGGTACTAAACTATGGCACATAAGAAAGCGGCGGGCTCTACCCGCAACGGTCGTGATTCACAGTCAAAACGCCTGGGCGTTAAAAAATTCGGCGGTGAAGTCGTAATTCCTGGAAATATTCTGGTTCGTCAGCGTGGTACTAAATTCCACCCTGGAGAAAATGTTGGCTGTGGCAGAGATCATACTCTGTATGCTAAAGCTGGCGGCAATGTTGAGTTCAAGGTTAAAGGTAAAGATAACCGTACCTTCGTCAATGTTGTTACTGCTTAATAGCTAACACCGTTTTAGAAAAAAAGCCTCGCAAATGCGGGGCTTTTTTTTGACTGGATTTTTCCAGCAGGCTTTCATAGATTGGCCTCAATTGCGTCGGTCGTCTTTCATGTCTCGGCGGTCCTGAACAAAAATTACTGACATAGCCTGCAGGGCTGGTTCAAGATGATGTCTCAGCTTCTGTGATTTTAGAATGATTCGCAGTGATGTTTTTTGTGTGTTGCGGCGATGTAGCTCACGCACAATGGCTTCGGTGGCGGAAAGATCGACGTAGGTCACCATACTCAGATCTAGTACCACATCTTCATCTCTATGTAATTTTAAATGTGCACTAAGCTGATCGATAGAAGCGTAAAACAGATGCCCTTCGACACGTACCCGAAAAGCATCGGATAATTGATAAAGCTCTATCTTGAGTTTTGACGCAGCCACCAGAAACATCACGATAGAAAATAGCAGGGCGACTATCAATCCAGCCTGCAGGCCAAGAAAAATAATACTAAACAGTGTTACTACAAATACTGCAAGTTCTCCTTTCCAGGGCACCAGGCGCTTTATTTCTCGGGGTTTTATCATGCCAATCCCAACCAGCATCAGAGTGCCGGAAATGACCGCCATTGGCAGATGGCTTAACAGCGGCCCAAGACTGACCATTAGTGTCATTACAATAAAGGCAGAAAGGATTCCAGCCAAAGGTGTTTTGACGCCTATGGCCTGATTAATGGCGGTACGATTGAAGCTGCCAGAACCGGCGAAGCTGGAGAAAAAAGGCGCCAGCAGGTTGGATATTCCCTGTGCATAGACCTCCTTGTCGATGTTGATTTCCTGATCTGTAGTAGTGCGCAGATGCTTGATGATTACCATTGACTGAGCCATGCCTATCAGGGCTATGGCAAGGGCATTAGGCAGCATGGCGACACCCACCAGCAGATATTCCAGATCAAACTTCGGGTGAGATAGTGGTAATAACTGAACTGAGACGTTGCCTAGAAGCTCGATCTCAGTGTATATCTGGCTGTAGCTCCCCATCTCAATCAGTCCTGTCAGGTATCCTGCTGATATGGCAATCAGGATAGAATATCGAGCTGTATAACGCCGGGCTATCAGGCCGCTGATGACGGTAATTACGCCAATAAAGAGGCTGTAGGGGTTGATGAGATTGGTACCATCCGATGCTATTAGATAGGGCTTTTCAAAGAAAAATGTGGTGCCAAAGCGTGACAGACCCAGCATGCCATCAAGCGATGAGAATATCAGGATGGTTCCAACGCCAACGGTGATTCCGGTTATTGCGGCGGGGCTCAGATATTGAAAGTACTTGCCGCCTCTGATCAGCCAGATAAATAACTGGATTAATCCAACCATGAAACTCAGCAGGAATACGAATTCTATATACAGCGGGCTTCCGCTGCCCGCGTAAGGGGCTACAGTTACTCCGATAAGAATGGCAACAGCCGTGTTGGGGCCACCAAGCATGGAGCTAGAGCCGAAAAGGCTGGCAAACAGCGTTACAAAAACCGAGGTATAGATGCCGTATTCTGGTGGCAACCCGGCCAGGTAAGCAAAGGTGATTCCCTGAGGGATAACCAGTAGAGCTCCGACAACAGCGCCCAGCAATTCAATGTTGATTATTTTCCGGTCCAGCCTGGATGGATTCCAGGGCCATATCTCTGTCAGTAATCTGAGGTTAGCTATTCGGATACTATTCATTAAAACAGGCCAGATACCTTTTCAATGAGTTTGAGCAGCTTGCTATTGCGTGGATCGCCGGGACGGATTTGCATATTAATATAGGCGGCTACATCCTTGGCCTGTTGGTGCGAAAGTGTGCGCTCCTGGCCCAGCGGCATATTGGCCCAGATAAATCCGGAAGCCTTTTCCACGTTGGTCATACCTGCACCATGGTTGTAGGATTGCATTCCCCATAACGGTGGGATGGTTGCAATACCCTCACCATTGTTGCCATGGCAGGAAGCACAATGCTCAACATAAATGGTTTTTCCATTGGCAGGGTTAGCATCATATCCAGTATCTGGTAATGTAGGTACGCCGCGTCCAGCGGGTGCTTTACCGATCACTTCACCATATGACAGGTAGCTAATATAGGCTGATATGGCCAGTACTTCCGGTGAATCTTCCGGCGGCATGATGCCATTCAGGCTGTAGACAAAGCATTCACGAATTCGCAGGCCAATGCCATTACGCTGCCCATTTTTGCTGCGCCACTTGGGGTACATACCTCCAATATTGAGTGGTATCGCATCAGATTTCCGTCCAGCATTAATATGGCAGTTAGTACAGCGAAGTTGATTGCCGCGATAACGAGCACCGTATTTTTCCGTCTCGCTGATAATGCGGTAACCGAACACCACATTGCTGTAGTAATCGTCGAGGTAGCTACTTTGCAGCAGTGTTTCGAGCGAGGGTGGTTGTGCCCATGCAGTTGAACCCCAGGAAAAAGTACAGCTAATGAGTAGCGTTAAGAGAAGTTTTCCAACAATCAGGTCACTATTTTGTAGCGCAATAATAATGACTCTCAAAGCATACAGATGTCTACGTCTCAAAAGACCTCCAGAGGTGATTATTTACTTCAAATCCTCCCTGGTTTGTTGCCGTATTCAGTGACGGGTATCAATGGTGGAGCGGGTCCTGCCCACAATGGATTATAAAACTATCATAAATGATATTGTTATCAACTCAGACAGGGGTACTCGACAGGTAAATTACTAACATAAATGATTAAGGTCTTGTCAGGGTGATTTAAAAAGTTGAGATTTGCTGAATGAAATTCTTAAACAGTATGTAAGCCGGGTAAAAAAATATTACAAACCTGTTATCCTTGCGCGCTGAATTCGGTGAGCGGATAAATTTCGGAACTATCTCATCGTGTTTATATCAAATAATCGTCTAAAAACTGTCGAGGAAATATAGTTGTCATTACAAGAAAAGTTTCAGCAGTTAAAGCAGCATGCTGAAAGCCAGATTATAGGCCAGCAAAAACTGGTAAACCGCCTAATGATTGCTTTACTGGCAGATGGCCATCTGTTGGTGGAAGGTGCGCCGGGCTTAGCTAAAACCCGTGCAATCAAGATTTTAGGTGACTGTATCGAAGGTGATTTCCACCGCGTGCAGTTTACTCCTGACCTGTTGCCCGCCGATCTAACCGGAACCGATATCTATCGTCCACAGGATGGCAGCTTCAAATTCCAACCAGGACCTTTATTCCATAACCTGATTCTGGCTGATGAAATCAATCGAGCACCAGCCAAGGTGCAATCCGCTCTACTTGAAGCTATGGCCGAAAGACAAATTACCGTCGGTACCAAGACCTATGAATTGCCGAAACTGTTTCTGGTGATGGCAACACAAAATCCACTGGAACAGGAAGGTACCTATCCACTGCCGGAAGCTCAACTGGATCGTTTTCTGATGCATGTTACTATCGATTATCCTGATGCGGCGGCTGAAAAAAAGATACTGGAGCTGAACCGTCGTGAAGCGCGTAATGAAGGCAAGCCTGTAACTGAAGATAATGTCCCGCAGATTGCTCAGCTGGATCTATTCGCAGCGCGCAACGAAGTTCTGGATGTGCATCTGGCTGAACCGCTGGAGCAATACCTGTTACAACTAGTGCTCGCTAGTCGCAACCCCGGAGCCTATGGTCAGGATATTCAACACTGGCTGGAGTATGGCGCTAGCCCGCGTGCCAGTATTGCTCTGGATCGTTGTGCGCGGGCACATGCCTGGCTGGATGGCCGTGATTATGTCACACCCGACGATATCCAGTTGATGGCCTTTGACGTGATGCGCCATCGCATTATTCTCAGTTTCGAGGCAGAAGCTGAAGGTATTAGCAGCGATCGCTTTATTAATGAATTGATTAATCGAGTTGCCGTTCCCTAAAGTTACATGAAAAACGACGCAGTAATGGATAACAATGAGGGCGTGATTTATATCGGCCAATCCGCGTTGATTGGTTTGCAGTCCGATGCCGCCATATTAAAATTCAAACCCACTAAGATTCGTTCCAGTATGAGTGGACAATATCTGTCGCGTTTTAAGGGCAGAGGTATGGAGTTTGATGAATCCCGACCTTATCAGCCGGGTGATGATATCCGTAATATGGACTGGCGCGTTACTGCGCGTACCAATAGGGCACATTCAAAAGTATTTAGAGAAGAGCGTGAACGCCCGGTATTGTTATGGGTGGATTTTCGGCCCTCCATGTTCTTTGCAACCCGTGTCTGTTTTAAGTCGGTGCTGGCCGCTAAACTGGCTGCTTTACTCTCCTGGAAAGCCACGCAGCAGGGCGATCGTCTGGGGGCGCTTTTATTTAGCGCATCCAGGCACCTGGAACTGCGTCCGGGACGTGGAAAAAAAGCCGTACTCAGGTTGATCAAACAGCTGTCTGAATTCAGCCACGCTATGAAGGTTAATGCTGGTGATAGCAGGCAGGATGATCGACATGCACTTAACCGTCTGCTACAGGTTACCCGTCCAGGTAGTCTGATTTATCTGATCAGCGATTTCCGGCACATGACTGAGCAACTGGAATCTACCCTGTCGCATTTATCTGCACATAATGAAGTTGTGTTACTACACATTTATGATCCGCTTGAAAGCGCGTTACCTAAGCAGGGGAATTATCGGGTTACCGATGGGCGCATTGAAGCAGAGATCAATGCTTCGGATCGTCAGGTGAAAAAGGTCTATCACCAGCGTTTTGATGAACAGCAACAATTACTGATGAGACTGTGTCAGAAGTATCAAGCAACCTATCGACCCGCTTCAACTGAGCAAACACCGCTAGAGATTTTACGTCAGGCGAACAAACCCTGTCGAGGTGCTGCGTGAATCCTGCAGATAGCTTGCCGCTACGTGATATACATTTACCCGAGGCCGTGTCCTGGTGGCCTCCTGCTATTGGCTGGTGGATCTTATTAATACTGGGGCTATTGCTTATTGTCGCTCTGGCGATAGGGATTAGAAAGCTGCTGCAACCGAAAATGAATAAAAGTGCCAAAGCTGAGATTGAGTATGTTCTGCATGCATATAATGAGCACAAGAATGATTTGCTACTGCTGCAGCAATTATCATCGGCTTTACGCCGTATCGGTATCAGTTATCTAACGCGTGAAGAATACGCGGGTCTGGTCGGTCAGGCATGGTATCAGCACATCAACGAGCTGGTGCCTGAAAAGCCTTTCTCTGAGCCTGTGATTTCTCTATTGATCAATGCGCCTTATCAAAAACAACCAGAGATCGATGCGCAACTGTTACAGCAAGTAATCAATCAGGCGCGTGACTGGGTGAAATCCCTGCCTGCCAATCCTTCAGATAAAATAAATCTTAAGGTGCGCAATGTTTGAATTCAACTGGCCCTGGGTTTTTCTCGTACTACCTTTACCTCTACTGGTCTGGTATCTGTTTCCGGCTGCCAGTGAAAAACGTCAGGCAGCGTTGAATGTCCCCTTTATTGAAGATTTCACTACGCTGACAGATGTTTCTGAAGGCCTGCAAAGCAGACGACTATTTAGCGCTTTTTTGCTGGCTCTTAGCTGGCTTTTGCTGGTTACAGCAACGGCACGCCCACAGTGGGTGGGTGAGGCACTGGAATTACCAGTTAGCGGTCGAGATCTGATGATGGCAGTGGATTTATCCGGCTCTATGCAGGTAGAAGATTTTCGAATTAATGGCAAAACGGTTGACCGATTAACAGCGACCAAATATGTTGCTGGTGACTTTATCCGGCAGCGCCAGGGGGATCGTATGGGCCTGATCCTGTTTGGTCGCAATGCTTACCTACAAACACCGCTTACTTTTGACCTGACAACCGTAAAGACACTGCTAATGGAAGCAGCCATTGGTCTGGCAGGTAAGGAAACTGCAATCGGTGATGCCATTGGTCTGGCGATTAAACGCTTGAAAGATAATGAACAGAGCAGCAAGGTATTGATACTACTAACTGATGGAGCGAATACTGCGGGTGAAGTGGCTCCTTTGAAGGCTGCTGAGCTGGCAGCTAATTATGGATTGAAGATATATACCATTGGCATAGGAGCGGATGAAATGATTCGTGAATCATTCTTTGGTCGCCAGCGTATCAATCCATCTCGAGACCTGGATGAAAAAACGCTCACGGCTATCGCACAACAAACAGGTGGGCAGTATTTCCGTGCACGCGATACCGAAGCCTTAAGTGAAATCTATAAAAAGCTGGATGAGCTGGAACCGGTAGAGGTAGAGAGTCAAACCTTCCGTCCGGTTAAAGCTCTGTTTATGTGGCCACTGGCTTTGGCTCTTTTAATTTTGGGTGGGCTGGTTTTTTATAGAGGAGTTATAAAATGAACCTGCAGTTTTTACGTCCCGAATGGTTTCTGGCGCTGGTCGTTATTGCGCTTCTGGCGGTTATTGTTTATCGGCGTAGACTGGTCAGTCGTGATTGGGAAGCGGTTATAGATGCACCCTTGTTGCCACATTTGTTGAGTGATAGAACCAGGAGTAGTAATCGCTGGTGGTTCTGGGTGGTTTTATTGATCAGTGTGCTGGCGGTTTTCGCACTGGCAGGTCCGGTGTGGAACAAGTTGCCACAACCGGTTTTCAAACAGCAGTCGGCATTAGTGATTGCTCTGGATCTGTCACAGTCGATGAATGCACAGGATATCAAACCGAGTCGACTGGCACGAGCAAGATTGAAGCTGATCGATATTCTCAAGATACGCAAGGAAGGACAAACGGCCCTGCTGGCTTATGCGGGCACAGCTTATACGGTCAGTCCTTTAACAGATGATAGTGACACTATCCAGTCGCTAGTATCCAGTTTGACTAGTGACATCATGCCTGCGCAGGGAAGTCGTAGTGATCTGGCTGTACAGCATGCAATGGAGCTGCTGAAAAATGCAGGCTCTAAACATGGTGATATTCTACTCATTACCGATGGCATTAGCGATAAAAGTGCGGCAGCGATACGACAGCTTGATTTAAACAATGTACGTGTTTCCATTCTGTCGGTGGGTACTGAGCAGGGTGCGCCTATCCCAGGCAATGGTAGTGGTTTTATTAAGGATGATACGGGTTCTATCGTGATAGCGAAAACTGATTCAACTCAGCTACGGCGACTGGCCTCTGAATTGGGCGGCCTGTATATGCAGTTGAAACTGGATGATGGGGATATCTCCAGACTACAGTCTTTGCTGAATGATAGTGCGTTTAAAAGTGAAAACCAGCAAACAGATTTCAAGTCTGATCGCTGGCAGGAAGAAGGACCGTGGTTGCTGCTATTGGCATTACCGCTTGCGGCTTTAGCTTTTAGACGAGGTGTATTCCTTTCGGTGTTTCTGGTGGTTTTTGTCTTGTCTGGGGTGCAGCCACTGCATGCAGATGACAGCTTGAGCTGGCAGAGCCTGTGGAAAAATCAGGATCAACGTGCAGCAGAAATCCTGCAACAGGGGGATGGAAAGCAGGCAGCAGAGCTGTTTACCGATCAGGACTGGAAAGCAGCGGCACATTACAAAGCCGGCGAATACGAAAAGGCGCTGCAACAGTTGCAGTCGCAACAATCGTCGGATGCTATTTATAACCGGGCGAATGCGCTGGCAAAACTGGGTAAGCTTCAGGAGTCGCTGGATGCTTACGACGAGGCACTTAAAAAGGATCCGAATAATGAAGATGCCAGTTACAACCGTAAGCTGGTTGAGGAAGCCTTAAAACAACAACAGAAACAGGATCAGGACCAATCGAAACAGGGTGATAATCAAAAGGATGATAAAAAGCAAAACTCAGATAACTCATCCGAACAAAACAATCAGGATCAGCAGAACCAGAGTCAGGATAAACAAAGCCAGGACCAGAATCAGCAAAATCAGCAATCTGATCAAAATTCACAAAACAACGATAAGCAGGATTCTGAACAAAAGGGTCAAAGCAATAAAGATCAGCAAGGCGAGCAGAAAGACCAGGAGAACCAGTCTCAGGCAGACAAAGAAGAACAGCAGAAACAGGCGGAAGCCGAAGCGAAAAAGCAGGCTGAGGCTGAGCAGCAGAGAAATAATGAGGACAAGGATGCTAAATCTACTCAACCCTTAACCGAAGCGGAACAGCAGCAAAGTCTTACCGAGCAGGCAGAAGCTCAATGGCTAAGACGCATACCCGATGACCCGGGCGGCCTGTTACGCAACAAGTTTAAATATCAGTATGGGCGTCAGCGCCAGCAAAATGTAGAGCATGAACAATGGTGAGTCTAAAAAGATTTATTATCCTGAGTATCGGGTTATTGCAACTGTGTGTGTTTTCAGAAACGGTGACAGCGGCTGATATTATTGTGCGCAGTGATAGGAATCCGGTAGCTTTAAACGAATCGTTTCAACTGGTTTATGAAACCGAAGGTGATGTGGATGATGACCCCGATTTCTCGGTGCTGGAGGATCAGCTGGATATTTTAAACCGTAGTCAAAGTAGTAATATCAGTATTATCAACGGTAGCTATAGCAGCAAAAAACACTGGACTTTAACTGCTATGGCGAAGCAGCAGGGACGGCTGGTTTTGCCCCCGGTGCCATTCGGTTCGGATAAAAGCCCGAGTTATACATTGATGGTGAATGAAGCGAGCCAGAATGATGCGCAAACAAAAGATTTTTTTACCCGGGTCAGAGTTGATCAGCAAAAAGTCTATGCACAACAGCAACTAGTTGTTACTCAGCAATTATTTTCAGCATACAATCTTGCTGACTATGAGATGGGAGAGTTAAAGTTTAGCGGTGTTGATGTTGTCGTCGAAGCGCTAGGTGATGAAAAACAGTACCAGACGCGTATTGATGGGCAGCCCTATGTCGTGGTGGAAAGGCAGTTTGCGCTATTTCCTCAGCAAAGTGGTGCACTAAAGCTAAATCCTGTTCTGGCCAAAGGACAAACTGGGTCTCGCTCTAACTCTTTATTTAATCCTTTTTCGCGTGGCAAGATAGTACGAGCAAGCTCAAAAGGCATTGAAGTCGATGTGATGGATGTACCCGCTAATGCGGATATGAGCCCCTGGTTGCCTGCCACTGATTTTCAGTTGCTGGAGCAGTGGGCTGAAAATCCACCGAAATTTGTACAGGGTGAACCACTGACCAGAACCTTATCCATCAAAGCAGAGGGCCTCAGCGCCGCTCAGTTACCAGTGTTGCCGGATATCACTATCGATGGTTTTAAGCAGTATCCGGATCAACCGATACTGGAAAATATCAAGAACGATAATGGCCTGAGTGGATACCGTCTGGAAAAGGTTGCCTTTATTCCTACCCGGGCAGGAAAGATTACCTTGCCGGCGATAGAGATACCCTGGTGGAATACCAAAACGCAAAAGCGAGAAGTTGCTCGCATCCCTCAGCGAGTGATCGAGGTGGCTCCGTCGCCAACGGCTACACAGACTCCAGCAGTCATCAGCCCTCAGGTTTCTGCACCCGTCGCGACGACTCCACCTGCCACTGCGTCTGAGCCTGAGCCAGAAGTTCCAGCAGTGCCTCAGAATATGCCTGAGGCCGATGACTCACCCTGGATGTGGCTTGCCGTATTGTCACTATTGGGCTGGTTAGCGACGGCTGTAGCGTGGTTTTTATTTGATAAAAGCAAGAGGCGTACAACAGATAGCAATAAAATGGACGTGACAATTACGCATAAAACACTTTATAAACACGTTCAGCAAGCCTGCACTCAGCAGGATGCTGCGGCCTGTCGCTCCGCGCTATTGCTTTGGGGGCAGGCGGTATTCTCTTTGCAGCAGGTAAAAACGTTGGCCGATATAGTCCGAATTGTCCCCGATGCACTGGGTCATGAATTAAAAAAACTGGATGCGGTGCTTTATGGAGGAAGTCAGCAGCAAATAGATTTTGACCTGATTTCAAAGCTGTTGGGTGAAATTAACCAGCAACAGAACAGGCAATCTTCAGCCGAATCCGCTACGCTACTCGAACCGCTTTACAAATAAGGCAGAAATTATTGTCTTTTGCATGGTTCTGGATTCTGCAGTTGACCGCTTGCATTGATCTACGCTAGCGCAAACGTACTTCAACTCGCCCAACTGCGGATTCCAGGATGACAGACATGCAGTATGACCAAAATATTTCATGCCAATAACCTGAGGGATTGATATGCGATCAGCAGCACTTGATGAAATAGTGGCTCGGCTTCAACAGGCTCAACGTGATCTGGAGAAGGAGCTTGATCGCTTACTGGAGGAGAAGCGCCAACAGTTTGAATATAACTTGCAACGTGGCAGGGTGATCTTCAAAAAAAGGATGCGCCTGTTACAGCGACAGCATCGAACCGGGGCCTGGCGTTATATTGCTGATGCACCTGTCGCTTATATCCTGACAGCGCCATTGATCTATGGAATGATTTTTCCACTATTGCTACTGGACCTGTCGATCACTGTTTACCAGCATATCTGTTTCAGGGTCTACAGAATTCCTCTAGTACGGCGACGGGATTTCCTGTTAATTGATCATCAATATCTGGCCTATCTTAATGTGATCGAAAAGCTTAATTGTATTTACTGTAGTTACGGTAATGGCCTGATTGAATACGCAAGAGCTATTACGGCAAGGACAGAGCAATACTGGTGTCCAATCAAGCATGCGCGACGCAGCCAGGACCCTCATGCATTGACTGGAAAGTTTTTTGACTATGGCGATGCAGAAGCTTTTCGCCAGGGGCTGAAAAGGCTGCGCAATGATTGGGATGACAGCAATAATTAAGAAGGCTCTATGTTTCGTAGGTAGTATCAGAGTTCGATGATATACTACGCGGCTTTAAATTATTCCAGCCAGGCGCTGCCAGACAACCATGAAATTTATCGACGAAGCCATCATTCACGTACGCGCCGGAAAAGGCGGTAACGGTATCGTCAGTTTCCGGCGCGAAAAATATATCCCCTTTGGTGGCCCTGATGGCGGCGATGGCGGCGATGGAGGTTCCGTATATGTCATCGGCTCTACCGATTTAAATACCCTGTCGGACTTTCGCCACCAGAGAAAATTTCTTGCAGAGAATGGGAAGTCTGGTCAAGGGCGCAATAAAACCGGCCGTAAAGGTGAGGATATTGTTATTCCTATGCCTCTGGGTACTACCATTACTACCATAGAGCATAACGAGCTGATTGCGGATATCAAGGAACCCGATGTGCCAATTTTGATTGCACGTGGTGGTTTTCATGGACTCGGCAATACTCGCTATAAAAGTTCAACCAATCGAGCCCCTCGTCAATGCTCTGCCGGTACCGAAGGCGAGCAGTTTGATGTAAAACTGGAATTAAAAGTCATTGCTGATGTTGGCCTGCTGGGTATGCCAAATGCGGGCAAATCGACCTTTATACGCTCGGTTTCAGCAGCCAGACCCAAGGTGGCAGATTATCCCTTTACCACTATGCACCCTAATCTGGGCGTGGTGAGTATAGCGCCACATCGAAGTTTTGTTATTGCTGACATTCCCGGTTTGATCGAAGGTGCATCAGAAGGGGTTGGTCTGGGTATACGCTTCCTGAAGCATTTGCAGCGTACCCGTCTATTGCTACATATCATTGATGTTGCCCCTCTGGATGAGGATCATCAACCTTCAGAGGATGCGCGTAAAATTCTGGCGGAACTGAAGAATTACGATGAAAATTTATACAATAAACCACGTTGGCTGGTGTTGAATAAACTCGATTTGTTACCTGAAGAAGAGCAACAGCAAAGCTGTCAGACAATTATTGATGAACTGGACTGGCAAGGCCCGGTATACCGAATTTCTGCAATCAATAAAGAAGGTGTCGATCAGCTGTGTTACGACATTATGCAGTTAGTAGAAGATAGTAGTGAGTTAGCGTTCGATAGTGACTTAGACGGAAAAGAAGATTAAGTGAGCTGTTGTTGGTTAGTGTTTTAGATGGAAAAGAAGATTAAAAGAATTGTCGTCAAGATTGGTAGTGCATTGATTACCGATGGTGGCAAAGGACTGGATCATCAGGCGCTTGCTGGTTGGGCCGAACAGATGGCGCAGCTACGCCTGTCAGGTATCGATATCGTACTGGTATCTTCTGGCTCTATAGCCGAAGGGATTAAGCGTCTGGGGCTTAAAACACGGCCTGAGAAAATTCATACCCTGCAGGCTTCCGCGGCAGTTGGACAAATGGGTCTGATACAGGCTTATGAAAGCTGTTTTCAGAAGCATGGTATTCATAGCGCACAGATTTTACTAACCCATGAAGATATGGCGAACCGCAAGCGTTACCTGAATGCGCGTTCTACATTACGCACCCTGCTTGACTTTGGCACCCTTCCGGTGGTGAATGAAAACGATACCGTAGCCACAGATGAAATTCGCTTTGGTGATAATGATACTCTGGGCTCTCTGGTCGCTAATTTGATCGAAGCTGACCTGTTAATTATTCTGACCGATCAAAAAGGATTGTATGACAGCAACCCGAGTACAAATCCAGAGGCTAATTTTATTGAAAAAGCCGATGCCATGGACGATATGCTATTGAAGTTCGCAGAACCTACCGGTGGTGTTCTGGGGAGCGGGGGCATGCAAACCAAGATCATCGCGGCTCGCAAGGCTTCACGTTCTGGTGCGCATACCATTATCGCCTACGGGCGTGAGCCTGATGTGATTAAGCGTCTGGTGAAAGGTGAGTCGATAGGGACATTTTTAAAGGCATCTTCCGAACATCTGGTGGCTCGCAAACAATGGCTGGCCGGACATATGCGCTGTGCGGGTGAACTGATATTGGATGATGGTGCGGTGCGTGTTCTGAGGAAGTCAGGAGCCAGTCTGCTGCCTATAGGGGTCAAAGAGGTTAGAGGTGATTTTAAACGCGGCGAAGTCGTTGCCTGTGTGGATATGCAAGGCAGAGAAGTTGCTCGTGGGCTGGTTAATTATCCTGCTGATGAGGCACGTAAGATTATCGGTCATCTGAGTAAGGAAATTGCAGATATACTCGGCTATGAAGATGATGCTGAGCTGGTGCACCGGGATAATTTAATCTTGCTGAATTAAGGTTTTATTAGGGCCTGTTAACAGGCCCTGGTTTAAAATCCCCTTTACCCATACCGCAGTCAGGGCAGACCCAGTCATAGGAAACATCTTCCCAGACGCTTCCTGCAGGAATACTTTCTTGTTTCTCCTGCTTTTATTAAACAGTCAAAGACAAATTATTCTTTATAGGGCAGCATTAGTCGTTAGGGTGTTTCCCTGTTTATATCCAGCAGCGTTATGTTTAGTCAGCGAGTTTTTTTTGCACTATTTCTTCAGCTTCCTCTATTTCAGTCAATCCATGTAAGATTTCAGGAATTACTTTCACAATCTGGATTATGCTGAAAATTAGTATTCCATGACGGACAGCAAATGATGTTTCATCAATAGTTGTTATGATTTCATAAGCTGAAGATAGCAGGAGAATCAGACCGCTTATAAGATTCAAATACGGACTTTGGGTGATTTTTCTTAACACTTCACCTCCCAGCCTATTTCATCACGTGAAGCTATATATGTTTTAAACACAATCCACTCACTTCTTCACAAAGCTAACCTGAAGCTCATTTCCTGTAATCACGAAAGTTGGCGCAACGCCATCAATACTGTTTGCTCTGAACTGGTCAACTATGAAACTGGACAGGTTGCTGCTCGTGAGGATCGTGTAGGGCTTATTGAATGCAAATCCGTCGTTGTCTTTTTTCCATAGCGAGAAGGTTACATGGCTTGAGTTAAGGAGCAGATCGCCGGATATGGCAAGACTGGTTATATTGCTGCCAAGCTGGATAGTGATGATGCCGCCGGTCAATTCTAGTGTACCGAGGTTCAGCCCCTTTGTATGGTTGGCGATATCGAGTTCGCCGTTGCCGAACAGCTGAACCTGTGCGGTCCCTCCTATAGAGTCATCGTAGAATGCAATTTTTCCACCATGGCCCCCGTGCACACCGCCATAGGCGACCAGCGTGGCATTAGCGGCGCTTGAGGTTCCCGAGAAAACGGTATAACCGCCAGCTGCATTCGACGTGTATCCACCAAGATTAAAAAACGTGGCATTGCCGGCATTGGGTACATTAGCGGCACTACCGCTACCGTACACCGAAAATTCGGTGAATCCAGCAGCGGCCCCCTCGGTTACCCCGGGGTGATTCCAGATGCTAGCGTTGCCAGCAGTCGGAAAGTAGTCGCCAGGCAGATTGATCGAGAAGATGGTATGGCCAGCGCTCGACTTGTTTTTAATTGTACTGCCATAGTTGACAATTGTTGCGTTTGCCGCTGTTGGAGAGCCGTATCTGGCACTGAATTCAAGGTGACCACCTCCGCCCAGTTCGCTATCGCGTGCTCCGAAGTTGAAGTAAGTTCCGTGGCCTGCGGATGCGCCCTGTGTTGCTGCCATCTCAGGAGGGTTGTTGTTGAAGCTGGTTACGCCACCATAGGCAGCAGCGGCGCTGGCAGCGTAATTATAGTAATGTCCGTGAGCGCCATCTGCGCAACTGTCGAAGGCAACGTCACCGCCGTTTGCCTTGCTATGAGTTCCACCCCGGTTGTAGAACACAGCGCAGGCAGCAGTCGATTTGCCATAGAACTGTGTGTTACCCCCATCACCCCCTGAGACGGTACCACCGACATTGGTGAAGCTGGCATTGGCCGCCGTTGCGCTATCGTGAAATACCACATTGCCGAAGGTGTCACCATCGCTACCCAGGCTGCCGTAAATCATGAAGCGCGCATTGGCGGCGGATGTGGTGTCACAGAAGCTTATCTCTCCGCCTACAGTGTTGTGCTGTGGCGGAGTGGCGGCGCCTGTCCATGCCTTGAAAAAAGCAGAGCCTGCGCTGGCATTATTGCAGAAACAGATGACGCCACCGCCATAGCCCTGTTCAGTCTCAGGGCCTGCGCTGTAGAACATGTCATCCCCGCCCGCTGACGCCGAATTGATGAACTTGAGCTGCGGATCCTTATAGCCGGAACTGGTAGCGGCAACAATAAAGTTCTGTTGCTTCCCTGAGCGGTTACTGATGCCCAGCCCAGTAATCGTCAAAGCTGCTGTGGTGCAGGTACCGAAGGTGAAGGTATAGCCGACCGCTTTATCGGTAAATTCGATGTTTTTTACTGTGGCATCGCCTGTCGGAGAAAAGCTGATCGCCGTCTGGGATGAGGTAGTAAATACTGCCGTGTCCGTGGGAGTACCGTCAGGGCTCCAGTTGGCGGGAGTGTTCCATTCAGCGCTAGCTGCTTGTGTGTTCCAGGTTGATCGAGTCATCTATTGCTCCGTAATGGGTAAAGGTTTGTAAGTCCCGAATTTCTGATTATAGAGTTTAATTCGCTAAAACGTCAGGTGCTGAATGTACCTGATTACGTCCCATGCGTTTGGCCCGGTATAGCGCAATATCCGCTTCGCGAATCAATAGCTCCATACCGCTCTCAGCCTGAGGCACTATGCTGGCAGTGCCAGCACTTATAGTAACCACAGGGCCTGCGGATGAGTGTTCATGTGTGATTTTCAGTGACTCTACTGCAGAGCGGACCAGTTCGGCTACCTGAGCAGCACCTTCGTTGCTGGTATCGGGCAGAATGAGCATGAACTCTTCCCCGCCGTAACGGGTAACCAGATCAGTAGGGCGTTTCAATTCGGTATTAAGCGTTTTGGCAATTGTCATCAGGCACTCGTCACCGGCCTGATGGCCGTAGTTATCATTGAATGCCTTGAAGTGATCCACGTCCAGCATGATGACTGAAAGCGGCAGGTTGCTGCGCCGTAGGCGTGCCCATACTTCTTCCAGGTAGTCGTCTCCTCGGCGTCGGTTGGCTACACCGGTTAGGCCATCATGATTGACCAGAAGCTGTAACTGCTTATTCAGCTGTTCCAGACGGGCAGTTCGTTCGGCCACCTTATCTTCCAGAGTTCGGGAATAATCCTGCACCTGCTCATACAGGCGTGCATTCTCTATCGCGACCGCGGCCTGAGCCGTTAGTAACCGTATCACCTCTACCCGTTGTTCGGTGAATACTCCGCTGGCCAGATTATTCTCCATATACAGAGCACCTTCGAAGCGTTCCCGACACAGCGGTACGCATAGTACCGATGCAGGCTTGATCCTGAGCATATACGGATCCTGTATAAACGGCCCTTCACGGGAGGCGTCATGAAGTATTACCGCGTCACCGCTGTGCAGAACCTGGCTGATGAGTGTCACGGGCAGAGGTATCTGCTCACCGGCGGAATTCGATACCAGCGAATGAGCAGGTATTTCGTCTGTAGAAAGTCCTTCCTCTGGAAGCCGCACCATTTCAACCACCAGTTGTTCTTTGCAGCGAACCACCAGACAGCCCCACTGCCCGCCGGCGTTTTCCAGTAGGATATCCATGGTGGTTTTGAGCAGCCGATCCAGCACCATCTCGCCTGAGATTTGCCGTGAGGCCTTCATCACCGAGGCCAGATCCATATCTTTTGCATGATGTGCTGCAGCTGACGCCCGGCCGCCCGGTGCCAGTTCACGCAGTACCGGGAATTCCTGTTCCATCAATGCCACCTTACGTTGAGCACCCCAACGCTCATACAGATGATGCGCGCCTCGCAGGTAGCCTTCCGCCGACCTTTTTCTGCCGAGGGTTAAAAGATACCGTGCAGAACGTTCGTAGGCACAAGCTTCGTCATGCAGAAAACCGCTTTCCTGTGCCGCGTCAATGGCGTCGTCGTAGCGCTCCAGAGCGGTCAAGATAGCACCATCAAGTCGAGCCAGTTCTGCTTCCATCAGGTATTGGAGGTGGCGAAAATTTTCAGCACAGTTATCAGCCAGGCGGGACATGCGTGCATGATCGCGCTGCAGGCGCTGTCGCGTAATAAGCTGCTCTTCAGCTTCCATCTCAGGATAATGGATAGACAGGATCAGAAACGCGACGATGTAAAAACGTACCAGTTGGGGCAGAGACATCGCCGACTTGATCAATGCATCCTGAGCACGCACATGTTGCAGGGCAAGCTCGTAGTCACCGTAGAGCAGGCAGATCTCAGCGCTGTAGATGTGATAGTTGGCAATCCCGGTCATAAACTGGCGCTGGCGCATACCTGCCAGGCACTGTTGCTCATCGAAGCTATCATCGTTCAGGCTATACGGTGAATCGGTAAGGCCGAGCAGGTTACGCTGCAGCTGTAGAAACAGGGTGCCTGAATCCAGCGAGTCCTGATAGGCGCACTCACGTACGATTTCCAGGTTCTCGGCGTGCCGGCGGAGGGCTGTTTCCAGATCCAGAGTTGGATCCCAGATCACACAGTCCTGTGCACTGTAGGCCAGATAGAGCAAATCGCCCGATTGATAACCCGCTTCGATGCCCTTACGGAACCATGGCGTCAGGCTTGACCAGTGGTTACTCCAGTGGTGTACGAACATGGCGTAAACGTAGATTACCCGTGCGCGCAGTGTGATGTCATCCAGGCGTTCGTTGATTGCCAGCCCGACCTTTCCATACTGATAACCGAGAGCCGGTTCGTCGAGCTCGCCGCACAGCAGCATGCC
>JBNKPX010000073.1:0-14339 GCA_050295575.1 Gammaproteobacteria bacterium
CAGGATCAAACTCTTCAGTTTAAAGCTATTTTACGGATAGCAATCCGTACAACAATTTTTTAACAAAGAGAATAACCTTGACTTATTACGTTATAAAATAACGAGTAAGTTTGGTCACTCAATTCATCATGTATAACTACACGATTATCATGAGCGCCCACACAAATTACCTAATCAATTTTTAAAGATCTTTACCATCAGGGAACACCCAATGGCTTATCCCGCTTCAAGCTTCGCTTGAATCAGGGGCGGAAATTTCTTTCCTTAAACTATTGAAAAACAAGCTGCTAATCACCTTTCGGGCTTCGCCTCTCGTCTAACGAGGCGCGAATTATAGGGAGTTAATTCTAACCGTCAAGCATAATTTTAATTTATTTTTTTAAACTCCCTGATAACACCATAAACCCTCTATAATTCAGCCGCTTTACTTATACCCCATTTACCCCAGGGTTACTCGAGCAAACTTCCTTTTGCCGACCTGAGCAACAACAACCAGGCCCTTTTTCAACTGCAGCCCCTTATCTTCCACCTTTTCTCCATCAAGCTTTACTGCACCCTGCTGGATCATGCGAAAACTTTCCGATGTGCTGCTGGTGAGGTTCGCCTGTTTCAGCATGGCAGCAATCCCTATGGTATCTTCGGTCATAGTTATGGCTAGCTCGGGTAAATCTTCTGGAATGGCACCCTTGGCAAAACGGTTAATAAAATCCTGTTGAGCAGCACTAGCTGCAGCCGCATCATGAAATCTGGTAATAATTTCTTCAGCAAGCAGGAATTTCACATCTCTGGGGTTTTTACCCTGCTCTACTTCTCGCTGAAATTTTTCGATTTCACTCATGGGTCTAAAACTCAATAGCTCAAAATAACGCCACATCAATTCATCACTCACCGACATTATCTTTCCGAACATATCATTCGGCTCATCGGTGATACCGATATAGTTATTCAGCGACTTGGACATTTTCTGCACACCATCCAGACCTTCAAGTATGGGCATGGTGAGACAAATTTGTGGCTCCTGTCCATAAGACTCCTGCAACTGGCGACCGACTAGCAGGTTAAATTTCTGATCGGTTCCTCCCAACTCGACATCAGTCTTCATAGCCACAGAGTCATACCCCTGAACCAGGGGATAAAGGAATTCATGCACCGAGATGGATTGACCGCCCTTATAGCGTTTATTAAAGTCATCTCGCTCCAGCATTCTCGCTACAGTATGCTTGGCGGCCAGTTGAATCATATCAGCAGCCTTCATTTCTCCCATCCACTGCGAGTTAAACAGCACCGTGGTCTTTTGTGCATCAAGGATTTTAAAAACCTGATGCTCATAGGTCTTGGCATTTTCCAGAACATCATCACGGGTTAATGGAGGACGAGTTACACTCTTCCCTGTAGGATCACCAATCATTGCGGTAAAATCACCGATCAGAAACTGGACTTCATGGCCCAAGTCCTGAAATTGGCGTAATTTATTGATTAATACCGTATGCCCTAGATGCAAATCTGGCGCAGTTGGATCAAACCCAGCCTTTATTTTTAGTGGCTTTCCCTTTTTAAGCTTTTTTATCAGCTCCGATTCAACTAGAATTTCGTCAGCGCCTCTCTGGATTTGCTGCAATGCTTCTTCTATAGAGTTCATTATTACCTCGAATTAAACTTATTTTGCTACTGACGACATTAAATACATACTGGCTGCGGATCGCATGAGTTACCTGGATCTAGATTTCAAATCAACACACGCCCGTAAAACCACCCGGCCTAAACGTCGAATCACTCCTCCCTTTCTTTCAAGTCGACTGATTAGAGGCCTAACCGCGCTTGCGGCATTGATTGGAGTAACTCTTCTTGCGCTTTCATTTCTATCCGACAGCATCGCCAAGGTCGACGATTCTAACCTCAAGCAGACACGATTACACTATTCGGTTTTATTACCGGAAAAAGAATTTTCTTCAGTTACTACTGAAAAAGAGTTACCAACACCCGTGCTTACGGAAAAAAA
Organism: Gammaproteobacteria bacterium; assembly: GCA_050295575.1. GTDB lineage: Bacteria > Pseudomonadota > Gammaproteobacteria > JACNJF01. The sequence goes on from JBNKPX010000073.1 coordinate 2,000, forward strand.
CCCATGGAAACTGATAAAAGTTAAAACTGGCGACACCCTGGCCTCTATCTTTCAAAAAGCCGGACTCAACGCATCAATCACTTATGAAGTTGTTAGCCTGAACGAGCAAACCAAACAATTAAGTCGCATTAAACCTGGCCAGAACATTTCTTTACTGATTGATGAGAGTGGCAAGCTCACTGGACTTAAGTACCTGCCCGATGTAACACATACCCTCCTTATAAAGAGGCAACAGGATAATTCACTCAAATCAGAGCTTCAGCATCACCCTCTTGAGCCCATCCCTGCCTACAAGTCAGGCACAATTACCTCATCACTGTTTGAAGCAGCCGCTGAAAACGGCATCTCTGAGAACATCATCATGGAGCTTGCTGCGATTTTTGGCTGGGATATAGACTTTGCCCTGGACATTCGCAAAGGAGATAAGTTTAGCGTCGTTTATAACGAGCTTTACAAAGACGGTGTCAAAATTCGCAATGGGTCCATACTTGCCGCTGAATTCATCAACCAGGGCAAACGTTATCAGGCTGTTTATTACACCGATCCCAAAGGTGAAAGTGGATACTTTTCGCCCGATGGTAAAAGCATGCGCAAGGCATTTCTAAGGTCCCCGGTAAAATTTTCACATATCAGCTCCCGCTTCACCCGAAAACGCTTCCACCCTGTACTATCAAGATGGCGCTCACATAAAGGCGTGGATTACGCCGCTGCACGCGGAACCCCCATTAGAGCTTCAGGTGATGGCAAGATTAGCTTCAGAGGTGTTAAGGGCGGTTATGGCAACACCATCATGATCAAACACGGCGCAAAATATACTACGGTATACGCCCACATGTCGCGCTTTGCCCGAGGCATGAAGAATGGCAAGCGCATCAAGCAAGGTCAGGTCATAGGCTACGTAGGCAGTACAGGCCTCGCAACCGGGCCCCATTTACACTATGAATTTCGAGTGAACGGGGTGCACCGCAATCCTCTCACGGTGAAATTACCGGCCGCAGAACCAATCAATAAAGCCTATAGACCTCATTTCAAGAAGCAGACAAAAACCTATCTCAGCATGCTCAATATCATGAGCCACGAATCTATTGCGCAAGCACCTGATGAATCCAGCACTCGAAAAAACTGAAGCTAATAGCGACTCAATCTTCATAGGGACCATGTCAGGAACCAGCATGGATGGCCTCGATCTCGTTGCTATCCGATTCCCTGATAACGCACCACCCCAAACCTGCGCCACCCAATTCACACCCTATCCGGATTCGCTTAAACAGAGACTTCAGGACCTGGCGCTTGACATGAGTGCATCAGTCAACCAAATGTGTTTACTGGATTGCGAACTCGGGCAATATTACGCGCAACAGATAAATGAGTTTATTACGTACGCCGGCTTATCTCGACTGGATATAGCAGCCATTGGCTCGCATGGCCAGACCGTTCGACATTCAATACAGGGCGACTACCCCTACACCTTACAGATTGGTGACCCCAATATCATTGCCGCAAAGACCGGGCTGAGCGTTGTGGCTGATTTTCGCCGTCGTGATGTCGCCCTGGACGGTCAGGGAGCCCCACTGACCCCAGCATTCCATAACCAGGTTTTCCGCACTAACCAGGTGAACCGGGCGATTATTAATATTGGAGGCATTGCCAATATCACCATATTGCCAGCGGCCCAGAGTAAAGAAGTGCTCGGTTTTGACAGCGGCCCCGGTAACACTTTAATGGACCACCTTTGCCAGCTGAAATTTGGTCTCCCATATGATGAGGATGGAAAAATAGCTCATCGAGGAATTGTCCACCCAGAGCGACTGGATAAAATCCTGAAAAACGAGCCTTTTTTTAAGAAGCCTTTCCCAAAGTCGACAGGTACTGACTACTTTTCTCCACAGTGGCTAAGCTCCAGCGGATTGCTTGAACTTTCTCCTGAAGACTGCATGGCCTGCCTGAGTCGACTAACCGCCAGCAGTATTGCACAAGCCATTGAGGCATCAGGGGTAACGATTGACGAATTCTATCTCTGCGGAGGGGGCGCAAAGAATACCCACCTGACCCAAATTCTTGCTCAACAGCTAGCAACTGAGAATGTGTACACCACGGAACGACTGGGCATTCACCCTGACTGGGTGGAAGCTAGCGCTTTCGCCTGGCTAGCCTGTCAGACGCTAAGCCACAAATCAGGCAACCTACCCTCGGTAACGAATGCAGAAAAGTTCACAATTTTAGGTGCTGTCTATTTTTAGTCTGGCATAGCGCAAAACTTATGGTAGAATCTCCAGTTCGTTATTTTTCTGAGCTCAAAATGAAATCTTTCAAGGTTGGCATCTATTCGTCATTACTGGTTTTAGCCACGCTAAACCCTGTACGGGCAGATTTTGTCGGCCTTAATATCGGGGCCAATCACTGGATGCCTGATGTATCTGGTTCTTTCAACTCTAAAAACAACCCATCAATTGAGTTACAGAAGGATCTTGGATACAAGGATGATTCTTCTTCATCCTTAACGCTGAGCTTTGAACACCCAATCCCATTTATTCCCAACATTAAATATTCAGGGTACGACCTGAATGCTTCAAGCACAAAAAACACTACAGGCATTACCTTCAAGGACAACCTGTATACCGGCAATATTAATTCTACACTCGACCTGTCGCACAATGACATAGTTCTTTACTATGAATTACTTGATAACTGGGTGAATATTGATCTGGGGCTGGATCTTAAGAAATTTGATGGCAAGGTCTCTATGACGAACAGCTCCTACAGCGAAACAATCACGGTCGATGAAACCATCCCTATGATCTATCTGGCCGCCCGTTTTGACCTGCCCCTGACAGGTATGTATATAGGCGCAAATATCCAGCAATTAAGTATTGGTGATAGCTCGTCTGAAGATACTACTCTGATGGTTGGCTATGAAAGCAAATCAGGGCTTGGCGTAGAAGGCGGCATAAAAACCTTCTCTCTGGATTTAAAAGATGCTAACAGCCTGGACACCAATTTGGAATACGACGGCATTTACCTGAACGGATACTTCCACTTTTAGCTGGTGACCTAAAGCAATTTACAGACACAAAAAAGCCAGCGATTGCTGGCTTTTTTGTGTCTGTAATACCTTATAACTTGTGAAGGCTATACCGAAAATGAAGACCCGCAACCGCAAGTTGTTGTGGCATTGGGGTTATTGATCACAAACATGGAGCCTTCCAGGCTTTCCTTATAATCAACCTCTGCACCAACAAGATACTCATAACTCATAGGGTCGACAACTAAAGTCACGCCATTTTTTTCGACCTTATGGTCACCCTCGTTCACTTTTTCATCAAATGTGAAGCCATATTGAAAACCTGAACAACCACCACCTTGCACAAAAACCCTGAGCTTTAATTCTGGATTACCTTCCCCTTCAATCAAAACTTTGGCTTTATTGGCCGCCGCATCGCTAAATTCGAGCACAGTTGGCGCATTCGCATTTAGCGGCTTACCAAAATTTGCATTGATATTTACACTTACCATATCTCTCACCGTGAATTTAATGCAGCAAAGATAGCTTTCCTGACTAAATTAGTCAACTATTTGTCAGCGGCCAGTTTGGCAACGTCAACGGACTCAGTTGATTTATCTTCCAGCCTCTTGGGCGCAAGATTTTCAGCGGTTTCATGGATCAGACCACCATTTACCTCTGCCCCAATCGCCATTTCAATCAAGCTATAATAAACGCTGCCATTAATTCTCGACTTTGGCGCCAATTCCACTCTAACAGAACCAAAGACATCACCGATGATCTCACCATTGAGCACCATATTGGGCACCTTAACATCACCTTCAATAGAACCAAATTCGCTCAGAATCAATAAGGCATCGCTACCTTCTTCCGCAACAACATCACCAATTATTTTACCATCAACATGCAAACCACCAGAGAACACAAGATCACCTTTAATCTTTGTACCCTGCCCTATTAGAGTATCAATTCGGGTTGATGCAAGGTTTTTCTTTTTCTTGAACATACTAATTATCGCCTCCAGCCAACGCCTGAACCCAGGAGATGGTTTCTGTGAAATTTTTGATTTTACGGGTTGTTGGTTTTATCGCCAGCTCTATGTCACTGGGTTCGAAACTATCCGGTAATAATAGTTCACCTTCAAAAACCTGAAAGTATCTAAATGAAAATTTTTCATCTTTTTGATCAAACTTCTGCTTTATACTTTTCAGTGTCAGCGCTTTGGGCTCACCCTGTTGACTTCCTTTTACCTGCAAATTAATACCCCCTTTAACAACCTGATTGCTCTTACCGCGCTTAGTCAGCACCAGTTTGTAGGTATACAAACCCTTATTATTTTTTCGCGTCAATTCAAACGATTGAATATTGACGCCAAGAGCGAGCTCTTCAGGGCTTACGATACCCTGATAAAACACCAACTCTTCTTTTAATTCGAGCAGATCTCTCTGTAGCTTCACCAGAGACTGGTTCGACTTTTCGTAGGCATCATGCTCAATCTTGCTGATTCCATCAAGGTGAGCATTCTTCTTAACCAAAGAGTCATTTCTCTGCTCCAGCTCAGAGATACGGGCCACCATCGCTTCCTCAATCAGCTTCAATTGACTGAGCTCATAACTCTGGTAAGCGCGCCCCAGCAGGAACATGATGACCAGTAATAGCAGGATCAATCCTGTTCCTAACCACAGGCGCCAGGGATTCTTCTCCCTGACCTGAAACCCAAGATGTGCTTTACTCATGGCATTAGGCCGAGCGCTTGCAGTCCACTGGTCTCATCCAGACCTAGCATCAAGTTCATATTCTGCACCGCTTGACCAGCAGCACCTTTAACGAGATTATCAATCACAGAAAGAACAACCACCCTGTTTGACTCCTTCAGTGGCTGTACTGCAATGCGGCATTCATTGGCACCTTTTACCGAACGGGTTTCAGGATGTGACCCAGCAGGCATCACATCAACAAAAGGTTCATCTTTATAATATTCTTCAAACTGAGACTGCAGCTTATCCACATCCCCAGTCAGCTCACCATATAAAGTGGCATGTATGCCACGTATCATGGGCATTAAATGCGGAACAAATACCAGGTCAGCTTCGTCATCCAGCATCCGCAAGTTCTGCTTGATTTCAGGATAATGACGGTGCCCTGCAGACGCATAAGCCTTGACCGATTCAGCTGCTTCAGAAAATAACGTTGCCACACTGGCTCCACGTCCAGCACCACTGACTCCTGATTTTCCATCGGCGATAATCGTTTTCGGGTTTATCTGATGATGATGCAACAGCGGCAACAACCCCAGAGTAACAGCTGTTACATAACAGCCAGGATTAGCCACCAATTGTGCGGTTTTGATCTGTTCACGGTTCATTTCCGGAAGACCATAAATAGCCTGTTCTACGATATCTGGACAAACATGTTTGCTACCATACCACTTCTCCCATACCGCAATATCCTTTATTCGAAAATCAGCTGCCAGATCGATCACCTTAACACCCGCTTCTAATAATGGCTCGACCTGATGCATGGCAATAGCGTTAGGTGTTGCAAAAAACACCAGATCACATTGTCTATAGCTATCCAGAGAGGGCTCGGTAAATTGAATATCGACCTTTCCACGCAGATTGGGAAACATATCAGACACAGCGGTACCCGCATTTGAGCGTGAGGTTATCACCTGCAGATTCACCTCAGGGTGAATCGCTAGCAAGCGCATTAATTCAACGCCGGTGTATCCGGTACCACCTACAATTCCTACATTGATCATTTCAAGATTCGCACTCTTTTGGACAAAATTTGCATAGTTTGCTGCTTATTCCTATCATCACTCAATTAACCAGAGGTTGCTGATTTAATTTTTCTTCCGATCAGGTCACAGCAAGTAAAAATGAGCGCGGAATTATACCTTGATCCATTCACTACATCATTAAATCGAACGAGAATGTTTGTAAAATTTATCTCTTTTCTGCTATTTATCTCAGTACTAGCCCTGTTAGCTTCGCAGCTACGTTCTCCTGAATACCCGGTAATTGATGATGATTTAATATTTCAGCGCATCGATGGCACCCGACAGACCTTTTCACAGCTTAAAGGAAAGCCATTGCTGGTTACCTTCTGGTCGCCCACTTGCTCAATATGCATGCAGGAAGTCGAAACCTGGAATAATATATATCAGCAAAATCAGGCTGAACAGCAATTCGAGCTACTGGCACTTTCCATGTACTATGACCGCCCTGACTGGGTAATTCAAACAAGTCAGCAAAAAGACATGAGCTACCCGGTTTATCTGGATTTACAAAATCAACTTGCACAGGCTTTTGGAAATATCGTTGCAACACCGACTACTTTTTTATTAGATACAAGTGGGGAAATTATTTACCGTCATACCGGTAAACTGGATTTTAATGTTATCAGAAAAAAACTTTCACAACTTACAGGATAAGCCATGCTCTGGTTAAAAGCTTTTCATCTTATTTTCATGGTCGCCTGGTTTGCAGGCTTATTCTACCTGCCCCGCATCTTTGTTAACCATGCCATGACCGATAACAGGGAAACCAGCGAGCATTTCAAGATAATGGAGCGCAAACTATACCGCTTTGTCGGCCCCTGGATGGTATTAACCCTGGTCTTTGGATTCTGGATGCTCTATGACTACGCCTGGGCGGCATATGGAAAAATGATGTGGCTGCATATCAAACTGACCTTGATAGGTATTCTGGTTATCTATCATTTTTACTGCGGTAAACTGGTAAAAGATTTTGCTAATGATGCCAACCGTCACAGCCACGTCTGGTATCGCTGGTTTAATGAAATACCGGTGTTGATATTATTTGCAGTTGTATTACTGGCTGTTTTAAAACCGTTTTAATTTATAGCTGACTCCATGATTTCAGGTATTAGCTTTACAGGCCTGCACGGATCAAACCACCCAATCCTCTTGCATCCAGTTGCTCAATATAGAGGTCTTTGACATCCTGAAAATCCGACAGGTTTTTGGCCTCTTCAAACAATGCTTTCAGCTCTTTATGACTGAAAGAGCGGATCACCTTTTTGGCCCGGGGTAAGCTGCCCGCACTCATCGACAGGCTTTCTATACCCATCCCCATCAATGCCATCACTCCCAGAGGGTCACCGGCAAGTTCACCGCACACACTAACAGGTGTGTTCTGCAAAGCTGCGCCATTAACGATCTGTTCCATAGCCCTTAAAACAGAAGGATGCAATGAAGAAAACAGTTTAGCCACCGACTCGTTATTACGATCAACAGCAAGCAGATATTGCGTTAAATCATTGGTCCCGATGGATACAAAATCTACCCGCTGGCAAATTTCTTCGATCTGAAAAATACTACTGGGCACCTCGATCATGGCTCCCGTATGAGGAAAACGGATATCCCCCCCAATCTCTTCCTGCACCTCATCCTTGGCGCGATGAATCAATATCAATCCATCTTCCAGTTCCTGTAGAGAGCTGATCATGGGTAACAAAATGTGCAGATTATCCAGCCCGATGCTGGCCCTTATCATGGCTCGTACCTGAGTGATAAAAATATCCGGGTGATCCAGTGTCATCCTGATACCGCGCCAACCAAGGAATGGGTTGTCTTCACGAATGGGGAAGTAACTTAACGGCTTGTCTCCACCCACATCCAGCGTGCGTAATACCACGGGTTTACCATTAAATGTTTCAAGCACATCACGGTAGATTCGATACTGGTCATCTTCACTGGGAAAACTTTCACGAATCTGAAATGGAATCTCAGTTCGGTACAGGCCAACCCCCTCGGCACCACTGCGCAAGGAAGGACTAAGATCTGACATCAAACCTGAATTGACGAACAGTGAAACCCGCTCCCCATCGGTTGTTACCGCTGGCTTATCCTTTAGCTCCAGCAGACTATCGATGACCTGACGTTCTTCCTTGATATATCTCCTCAGATCATCCAGCAGCGCCTGCTTAGGGTCTATATAAACCGTACCGCTATAGCCGTCGGTGACTACCATCAGATCAGACATTTGTGTATAGGGTAGATTGGCCACCCCCATAACAGCAGGCACACCCAGCGCATGTGCAAGAATCGCGACATGCGATGAGCTTGACCCATGTTCCGATACAATGCCCTGCAAGCGTTCCAGCGGCACACTGGCAAAATCCGTTGCCGTAATCTCTTCACCAACCAGCATAAACTGAGCCGGAAAATCAAGATCATTAGATTGTTCAGACATCATACGCTGTAACACTCGGCGCCCAAGATCACGGATATCATTCGCCCTTTCGGACAGATACTCATCCTCCATAGAGGCGAACACTTCAGCATGTTCAACAATTGTTTTACGCCAGGCAGCAGGCGCCCAGCTGCCCTCAGCAATACGCTTACAGGTATCATCAATCAAAGAGCCGCTATCCAGCATCTGCGCATAAGCCACAAACAGGGCGCACTCTTCCTCAGGCAGGGATTGCTTCATCAGTTCAGCTTGCTCGTACAAAGCTGACTTAACCGAGTCTACTGCAGAATCAAATAGTACAATCTGTTCTACGATAGTCTCCTGCCCTTCAATCTTCTTATCCGGCACATTATGCAGGTTAACACCATGGTTAATCACCACCGCATTCCCCATGGATAGCCCTGGTGCTCCGGCAACACCATTTAAGGTACAGGAGATAGAGGCACTTTCATCCGACAGTAAGCGAGCCATCTCTCCACTACGTTGCGCATGAAAAATCGCATTGGCCAACTGAGTAGCCAGGGTGGTTAAAAAGGCTTCGTCGTCATTATCAAAGCCATTAGCCTTACGTTGAACAACCAGAACACCTAATACCTTGCGCCGGGAGATGATAGGTACTCCCATGAATACTGGAAATCGCTCCTCTCCTGAGCCTTTGAAATAAACAAATTTCTTATGTGACAGCGCATCCTCCAGGCGTATCGGCTCGGCTTTTTCAGCAACCATTCCGACCAAACCAGAACCGGTACTGAGTCTAATGCGCCCCACAGAACCTTTACGAAACCCACGGTTAGCCATCAATAACAGGTTTTCAGACTCTTCTTCCACGTTTAAAAAGATAGAGCAAATATCGATACATAAAGCATCAATCAAATTTTCCACGATAAGGTCTAATGCCGACTGAATATCCGGCGCCTGATCAACCTTTTTAACAATTTTCTGTAATGTATGGATCAGAGATGGCATAAATAATTAAGGAGTCACCATGGGCGTCGGGGTTTCAAGATGGGCATTCAGTTGCTGCAATGCACAACGATATACACGCTTTTTAAAATAAACCACTTTCTCAGCAGGATACCAGTAATCAACCCATTTCCATTGATCAAATTCAGGTTTGCTGGAGGCTTCCAGATTCAACCGGCTTTCCTCGGCCACCAGTTTCAGCAAAAACCATTTCTGTTTCTGGCCAATACAAACCGGTTGACTATTGCGCCGCACCATACGTTTGGGCAACTTATAGCGCAGCCAGCTATTGGTAGAGGCAATAATTTCAACATCCTTAGATTTCAGTCCAACTTCTTCCCACAGCTCACGATACATCGCCTGTTGCTCATCTTCTCCCCCATCAATTCCACCCTGCGGAAACTGCCAGGCGTCCTGCCCCATACGGCGCGCCCATAGTACCGAACCCTGATTATTTGACAGGATAATACCTACGTTTGCGCGATAACCATCAGAATCAATCACTTAGAGGGAACTCATGAGATAAAATATCGTGTTATTCTGGCACAAAATCCTTATAGTGACCAATTTATCGAGAGTACAGCAACCATGGCCCTGACTTTATTTGATCTGGATAACACCCTGATAACAAACGATAGTGATTTTTTATGGGGTCAGTACCTGGTAGATCATAATATTGTCGATCCACTCAAATACGAAGAGAAAAACCGCCAGTTTTTTGAAGATTATGAACAGGGCAGGCTGGATATCGACCGCTACCTGCGCTTCTCACTGGAGCCTTTAACCCAGTTTCCGCTTGAGCAACTCTACCAGTGGCGCGCGCATTTTGTTGAAAGCGTCATTCATCCACTCATCGCAGATGGCACCCCTGCATTACTGCAAAAACATAAAGATCAGGGCGACACGCTGATGATCATCAGCGCCACCAATCTATTCGTCACCGAACCCATAGCCGAATTACTTGGCATAGAGCATATCTTATCGACTATTCCTGAGATGATTGATGGAGAATATACCGGCAACTATCTAGGCACCCCCACATTCCAGCAGGGCAAGGTAAGCGCGCTTGAAGCATGGATGCATAAAAACGGGCATACTCTGGCCGGTAGCACCTTTTATAGCGACTCGCATAACGACTTACCGCTGCTTGAACAGGTCGATTATCCGATAGCGGTCAACCCAGATGAATACCTGGCTAAGATCGCTGGCGAGCGTAACTGGCCGATTATCGACCTACGAAAATAGACATAGCAGGAGAATCAGGCCTTCGGCAGAGTAACTCCCTGCTGCCCCTGATACTTACCTCCACGGTCTTTATAAGAGGTTTCGCAGACTTCATCCGACTCAAAAAACAGCATCTGCGCCACACCTTCGTTGGCATAAATCTTTGCTGGCAAGGGAGAAGTATTAGAAAATTCCAGAGTCACATGCCCTTCCCATTCCGGCTCTAGCGGAGTGACATTAACAATAATGCCACAACGCGCATAGGTGGACTTACCCAGACAGATCGTCAGCACGCTACGTGGAATTCGAAAATACTCTACCGTACGTGCAAGTGCGAATGAATTCGGTGGAATGATGCAAACATCGGAATTTACATCGACAAAACTGTCATCAGAAAAATCCTTTGGATCGACGATAGCGGAATTAATATTGGTGAAAATCTTGAATTCACTGGCACAACGTACATCGTAACCATAGCTTGAAGTCCCGTAGGAAATAATACGACCCTGCTCCGACTCACGCACCTGCCCGCTTTCGAAGGGTTCAATCATGCCTTCATTTTCAGCCATGCGCCGAATCCACTTATCTGACTTGATAGCCACAGCCTGTCCTCGAACATTAAAGGCGCGGATTATACCTGCCAGTCCAAATGGATAAAAGAGCTTAAGGAGCTATGCGGCTATTAATGCAGCTGAAGCGAAGCCGGCTTTTTCATTTTTATACGCTCTATACACCACCGTATAAACCAGATGTGAAATAGTCGAGAAAATAACTCGACACTCTTCATCATCTTTATACTTTGCATGGCACTCGTTGACCCTGCCCACTAGGTGCAACAAAAATTCCAGGTCGCTGCTCGAAAGTGTATCTTCACTTTTTTATCCCCTGACCTGAATGATTAGCTCAATTTATCCCAATATGGATGATCTCCAAATCTGTTCTGTAGAAAATCAACCAGCACTCTTACCCTGGCAGGCATCAACCGGCCAGGTGGAAAGACCGCATACAGACCAGTTTCAGGGGAAGGGAAATCAGCCAGCACACGCACTAAATCACCTGACTGTAATAAGCGGTAGGAAATAAATGTCGGTGAATTTACTAGACCAAGGCCATTCACTGCCGCCCGCACCAGAAAATCACCATTATTTGCCGACAGGTTATTTTTTGGCATAAACGATTGAAGCCTGGCATCGATAAGATAACGCCAGCCCAAATTCGCCGGCACATTGGTATAGTACAGTCCCTGATGATCAGGCAATTGAGACGGATGTTCGGGAATCCCGTAACGCTTCAGATATTCTGGACTGGCACAGGTAGCCATACGAACAATGCCCAGCTTGCGTACAAGCAGATTGGAATCTTGCAGATTACCCGCTCGAACGGCCAGATCGAAACCCTCCTCAACCAGATCGATCTGGCGATCATTCAAATCGATATTAAGATCAATATTCGGATAAAGTAATTTAAATTCTGCCACAACACTAGAGAGATGCTGATTACTGAACGATAAAGGTGCAGCCATACGAATGCGTCCCTTTAGCCCTACCTGCTCATTACTGATCAATTCCTCAGCGTCTTCCAGCTCAGCCAATATCTGAACCGAGCGTTGATAAAACTGCTGCCCCTGATCGGTGAGTGACAGTTTACGCGTAGTTCGATGCAATAATTGAACCCCCAGGCGCTGCTCCAGCTCACTCACGCGTCGAGACAATGAAGACTTTGCCATATCCAGTTTGTCGGCAGCTTTGGTAAAGCTCATCTGTTCCACCACCATGACGAAGGCATAAATCTGTTCAAATTTATTGGCGCGCATACATTCTCCTGATAAAAGTCGGCAAGCTATTGTTTCACTTTATAGAACTATGTTTTGCTAATATATCTATTTATCCATATTTATAAAACAATAATAATAACCTCCATATAAAAACAAACC
>JBNKPX010000073.1:14435-17569 GCA_050295575.1 Gammaproteobacteria bacterium
CCCATTGGAGCAAGCAAAATGAGTCATACCATATTAAGTATTAGTGCCAGTTCTAACCCACTTGGATCAACCTCTCTCAAATTGAGCCAACAAGTTGAAGCGCTACTGGATCAACATCACACAGAGGTAAACCTTATTAAGCGTGATGTAAGTCAGAACCTGCCTTTGATCAATGCTGAGTGGATAGCTGCCAGCTACACGCCCAAAGCTGATCGTAGCGATGCACAGAACAAGCTGTTAGCGCTGTCAGATGAATTGATAGAAGAACTGAAAGCAGCCGACGAAATTATTATTGCCACCCCCATGTATAATTTCTCAGTACCTGGCGGTCTTAAGGCATGGATTGATCTGATAGCACGAGTGGGCGAAACCTTTCAATATACTGACGAAGGTCCACAGGGTCTGGTTGAGAACAAACCGGTAACACTTATTATCAGTACTGGCGGCGTACCCATTGGTAGTCCTATGGATTTTGTAACGCCTTATCTCAAGCAGGTATTAGGGTTTATTGGAATTACTGATGTAAACGTCGTCAGTGCCGAAGGTATGAATGTTTCGCCAGAAGCAAGCCTGCAAAAAGCCAATGAACAGATTGAGCAACTTTTGCAACAGCGCGTTAAAGCTGCATAGCAATTTCATCACGAATAATGATCAGATGAAATCTATTCTATTTATGTAAAACATGGCTATCACTGGCAGTCTGTTATATACATCTTTGCCAGGGCCTGTTAACACTTGATAAGGAGTAAAGCTATGAATCGACATATTACACAGTTTATAAAAGGTATGCCGGCAACCGATGGTGCCGGTGTGGAACTGGTGCGAGTTATCGGTCAACCTGCACTCATGCAGCTGGATCCTTTCCTGATGCTGGATGCGTTTCGTTCGGATAATCCAGATGATTACATCGCCGGATTTCCACCGCACCCGCATCGTGGATTTGAAACCGTAACCTATCTGCTAAATGGCAGGATGCGCCACAAGGATAACGCTGGGCATGAAGGTGTAATTGAGCCTGGTGGCATCCAATGGATGACAGCAGCCAGAGGTATTGTGCATTCAGAAATGCCAGAGCAGGAAGACGGATTACTAGAAGGTTTTCAGCTGTGGGTTAACCTGCCTGCCGAGCATAAGATGGATGCGCCAGGCTATCAGGAACACAATGCAAGCAAGATACCTGTAGAAGCACGCGAGGGCAGTCAGCTTCGTGTTATTACCGGAACTACCTGTCAGGGAACAACTGGCCCCGTGGTTCAGCCTCTGACTGATCCATTGTATCTGGATGTCACAGTAGAGCCTGATGCACAATTCAGTGAAAGCCTGAACAGTGAACATAATGCCTTCTTATATGGAATTGAAGGCGCTGCCTTGCTGGAAGATAGTCAGGGCAAACAACATGCTGTTGGTAAAGATCAGCTGGTGGTACTTAGTAAGGGCGACAACCTGAGTGTAACAGCGGGTTCTGAAGGCAGCCGGTTTTTACTCATCGCAGGCAGGCCGTTAAATGAGCCAATTGCGCGTGGTGGTCCATTTGTAATGAATACCCGGCAGGAAGTGGAACAGGCCTTTTATGATTATCAATCAGGTAAATTCTGATTTAAGCCCGAACCTCTTTTGAGGTTCGGGCTTATTCATACTATTCAGGATTCATTTCGCCAGGGCTGCTTTACATTCCAGCACGCCTTTTTTACCCTCCTCATCATCCATTAGTGTAAGTTTTGTTCTAGCACTTAGCACCCCCATTTTTACTTCTTGCCATATGTAATACAGCTTTCCCTTAATCGCATCTAAAGTCAGAGTTTCTGTATTTTCACCTTTAGAGGTAATAGTGTGCTTACCTGGTTCAAGATCTTGATAAAAATAGGTGTGAGCTGCAGTTTCTCCAATCTTTTTACCATCCACTTCAACATCCAATTTCATCGCAGCGCCAAAGGTTTCATTACGATAAACATAGATACCAGCTCGATCGGGATCCGCTTGAAATTGTTTATATTTAGCATCATTTTCTGCAGTATCCATAGGGACGGAGGCACATCCAAATAAACTTGTGAGCATCAGAATTAAAACTACTTTTTTTAACATAGGACTTTCTCTTGAAAAATTGATTAATAATAACTGTCACATCTAAATAGCGACTGATCGATTATAGATACAATATTCTGTTTTATTTTGATTGTTGAGCAATTATTTGATTTCGATTATTCATAACCAAGCTAACATCTCAAACAGGCAATAAGCGCTGAAACTCTTTTATGATATCATGCACAAAGGCCAGCTTATTCTTGACCGTTTCACTGAGCACAAATGGATATAGATCCGGTTGCCCCATACTTCGGTTCAATGAGTTGGTTGAAAAAGTTAGCGCCAGAGCCTTTTCAAGGAAGCCTTTAAAATCTATCTCAATATAGAGGTCAATGTTGGCACTCATGGACAGGTTACTGCTAGCATTACCAACTGTGGGCAGAATAGACACTCCCAGAGAGTTGGTGGTTTCCATGACATCGATTAAATGAAGGTAATGCGACCAGGTTTCAGCCCAGTCTTCCCAGGGATGAGATGCAGCATATTTGGTGACGTAATTATTATTCCATCCTTCTGCCGCCCCCTGTTCATAGTGTCGCTGCAACGCCTGCCCATAATCTTCGCATTCATCACCAAACAGAGCACGATATCGGTTCAAGCGCCCTCCACTCTGTTAAATTCTCAATATCTTTTAAGTTAGGAATATAACGATTCAACTCGCAGGCAAGACAAAATTCACTGTTAGAATCACCCCTTACCAGCCAGTGACAAATTCCCTCATCATGATTTTTACAGTAACGCCAGGCTGTGTTTTCTACATCGCATATTTCAGTCAGGTAATTATCACCTGCCTTCAGTGTCAACAGGTTTAAGCTTAACGGATCAAAACCGCAGAGGTGTTTACAACTTTCACAGTGAGTGTTCTCGAATAAAAGAATGTGGTTATAATTTCCACACTTAAACAATTTCACTGACTGTTATCTAGTTGCTAATAATTGGGACGATTATACACAATTCAGATTTACCGCCTGTTATCGAAAGCTAAGTCCATTAATATTACTCGCGAATGTGAAAGCAAGATAACAAGGCTAATCTGTGCAGGTGACAGGTAA
>JBNKPX010000074.1:0-17357 GCA_050295575.1 Gammaproteobacteria bacterium
CGCGAGCGCCTAATACAGGCCATCAAAGACGGTATTCCCGCCAGTATGGTCAAGGATGATCTGGAAAGCGTTTCAGAGCGCATTGAGAAAGCAGAACAAGCTCTGACGGTGCAACCTGCACTCAAACCTCTGATTCATCCGGCCATGGCTTCACGTTACCACCAAGCCATTAAAGACCTAAAGGCATCGTTGAATGCGGATGGCGCGCGCGCCGAAGCATCACAGCATTTAAGGGGGCTTATTGAGAAAGTGGTGTTAACGCCAGAGGAAGGCGAGAAAGGCCTGCGTATTGATCTGTACGGTGATTTAGCTGGAATCTTGAATATGTCTTTGGAGACGAAAGATATGAAAATCTTGGACAAACTATGCTTGAACGCATCGAATGATAATAAGGCTATCAATGGGGCTTACGCCCACATAGATAGAATTGGTAGCGGGGGCACGATTTGTCCCGATAGCACGTAAAAGCAGGTAAATGTCCGCTTAACTATGTTTCAAAAGGGCGCTATATAGCCTTGTTCACTCAGCTTTGTTATGATGCCGGCCTTTCTCCTGGAGTACTTTAAATGCGTTTTGTCTCTTCATTCATTGGTTTTGTGCTGGCGATTGCGATTAGTATCTTCATTTTTGCTCCTGACCGTTTACCGGTAGGTTACGGATTCAAGCCCGTGCCCGTAGAGCTGATGGTCAAAAATGATCTGGCAAGTCAGCTGGTAGAGACGGTAACCGGTAAAAGTGCCAGGAATCTGGTGATAAAAAATACATCAGATACACCTATCTATAACCTGACCCTGACCCTGATGGATGAAAATAAGAAGATAAAGCGTCAGCATGTAGCCGCATTGTTACCTGCTGCACAGGAAGTAACTCTGGGTTGGGCGAATAAATGGTCTGTAGAGGCTGGCGATCAATTAGAAGTCAAGGCATCAGCTTATTATCAGGTGGTTTGGGCATTATGAGTAAATCTATACACTGTTATATCTATCGTAGTGATCGCAAGGCGGATACCTATCTATATCTGCGCGAAAAAGATGACTTTTCGGAGATTCCAGTTGAGTTAATGAAGGTTTTTGGCGAAGCTGAATTTAGCTTTGAATTTGATTTAACACCAGATCGCAAGCTAGCTAAGGAACACCCTGGCGAGGTTTATAATAACCTTAAGCAGCAGGGTTATCATTTGCAGATGGCATCTGATCTATTGATAGAGCAGCAGTTGGCACTAAAAGGGTTGAATTAGTGGAGCAATAAAAGGGGTTCCTGAATGGGGTAAGTCAGTAAATCAGACAATTTAGTGATTCTATGCACATAGAAGTGTCGAGTTACCCCGCATTTTCTCCACCTTTTATCGGTTTATCGAAATATTTTGCAATAAATACCCCGCTTTGTGCATCACTTTTACCAATATTTAAATATCTCATATATAATCCGGCCTCCTTATTCATTAGCAGTTATTAATACACTGAAATCCAGAGATTTCCATGATCGAAAAATTACGAAATATTGCCATTATTGCCCACGTTGACCATGGGAAAACAACCCTGGTAGACAAACTGCTGGAACAATCCGGAACCTTTGACGCTCGCGCCCAGATGGGTGAACGAGTGATGGACAGTAATGAGCTGGAACAGGAGCGTGGTATCACCATCCTGTCGAAGAATACAGCGCTACGCTGGAATGATTATCGCATCAATATTGTAGATACCCCCGGGCACGCGGATTTTGGCGGCGAGGTCGAGCGCGTTATGTCTATGGTAGATAGCGTGTTATTGCTGGTAGATGCGGTTGATGGTCCCATGCCACAAACTCGTTTTGTAACCCAAAAAGCGTTGCAGCAAGGTTTAAAGCCGATTGTGGTTATCAATAAGATTGACCGCCCAAGCAGCCGCCCTGATTGGGTTGTTGATCAAACCTTTGATCTATTTGACCGACTCGGCGCTACTGATGAGCAGATGGATTTCCAGGTAGTTTACGCTTCTGCGCTACAGGGATTTTCAACGCTGGATCATGAAAAACCGGGTACCGATATGACGGCCCTTTTTCAGACTATCGTGGACAAGGTTCCGCCACCAGATGTGGACATGGATGGCCCCTTCCAGATGCAGGTTAGTTCTCTGGATTACAATAGCTACGTGGGTGTCATTGGTATCGGTCGTATTAAGCGAGGTAGAGTGAAGACCAATGCCCAGGTGGTTTTGGTTAACCCTGAAGGTGAAACCCGTAAAGCCAAGATTTTACAGGTGCTGGGATTCAATGGCCTGGAGAGAATAGAGGTACCTGAAGCTGAAGCGGGCGATATTATAGCTTTTACTGGTATTCAGGGATTACAGATCTCAGATACGCTTTGCGACCCTGAGCATGTTGAAGCCTTGCCTGCGCTGACGGTTGATGAACCTACGGTAACCATGAACTTCCAGGTGAATACTTCCCCATTCGCAGGCAAGGATGGTAAGTATGTGACCTCCAGGCAGATCTATGAGCGCTTACAGAAAGAACTGGAACACAATGTCGCATTGCGTGTAGAAACCACCGATAACCCTGATCGCTTCAAGGTTTCCGGTCGAGGTGAGTTACATCTTGCGATACTCATCGAAACCATGCGACGTGAAAGTTATGAGCTTGCTGT
Source organism: Gammaproteobacteria bacterium (assembly GCA_050295575.1). Lineage (GTDB taxonomy): Bacteria > Pseudomonadota > Gammaproteobacteria > JACNJF01. The sequence goes on from JBNKPX010000074.1 coordinate 2,624, forward strand.
TTCCCGACCAGAGGTTATTAATAAAGAGATCGATGGTGTCATTATGGAGCCTTTCGAATCGGTAACTATCGATGTCGAGACGCAGCATCAGGGTACTGTCATGGAAACCTTTGGTAATCGTGGTGGTGAAATAGTCGATATGGTACCCGATGGTCAGGGCCGTATCCGCCTGGATTATAAGATTCCTGCCAGAGGTCTGATCGGCTTTCGCAATGAATTTCTCACCGCCACTCAGGGTACTGGTTTGATTTACAGTATTTTTGATAGCTATGGCCCGGTTAAAAAGACCGATTCAGTGACCAGAAATAATGGTGTCATGATATCAAATGGTCAGGGCAAGGCTCTGGGCTACGCACTGTTTAACCTGCAGGAACGTGGTAAGTTATTTATCGGTCATGGCGAAGAGGTTTACGAAGGTATGCTGATAGGTATACATAGCCGTGCTAATGATCTTACCGTGAATCCTTTGAAGGCTAAGCAGTTAACCAACATTCGTGCAGCCGGTACCGATGAAAATCTGGTATTAGTAACACCGATTAAAATGACTCTGGAACAGGCGCTTGAATTTATTGATGACGATGAGCTGGTCGAAGTTACCCCGACATCAATTCGTCTACGTAAAAAACACCTTACAGAAAATGAAAGGAAGCGCGCTTCACGAGGCTAATAAAGAGGATGATTTTATCAATCAAAGCGTACACAATAGTACGCCTTGGTTGATTAATTGGAAGGTAGCAATGGTGTCAAATAATGCCTGAGATGATCGGTACCCCTTCAATTTTACTGGTAACCGGGTCTACTCAAACAACGCGTTCTATAGATAAGCTGTTGTCATCGCAGTTTAATCTTTTGCATGCTGAAGATGGCAGCAAGGCCTGGAAAATTTTACAGGACAAGCCTACCATCAGAGTGCTCATCTGTGCGCTGAAAAAATCGGTTGATAAGTCAGCTCTGCTGGAGAGAATTCGTCAGTCTCAGGATAAGCTATTGAGTGCGTTACCGGTATTGTTACTGGTATCAGAGTCTGATACTGAAGACTTGCGCGACCAGGCTTTTTCAGCAGGAGCGTCGGACTTCATCAATATGCCGTTTTCCAGTATTGAACTGAAAACTCGCGTTCGCTTACACGCCCAACTTTATAATATCTATAGCCAGAATCAGCAAGAGGAAGAGCTGGAAGAAGGCAGTGATATTGATCTGTTAAACACCCTGATGCAGCAGGAGACATTTCTTACCCGCTTACAGCAGGAGATGTCTTTTTCTATACGACATAAATCCCATATCAGTGTATGTCTGCTCAAGATTGATGCTGCTGATGAGTTAAGTGATGAGTATGGTAAAGATGTTTTTACAGCGATCATAAGGGCGCAGGCAAATAATATTGAAAAGCAAATCCGCAAAGAAGACAGTTATGCTTATCTAGGTGATGCTACCTTTGCAATTCTATTACCAGTAACCAATGGAATGGGCGCTAATGTGGCAGTTAAGCGTATCATGGAGCAGTTGAAAGGGATGCATTTGAAACATGCTGGTAAGTCGATATCAACAACCCATAGTGCCGGGCTATATTCCTTTATGCCTGAGGAAAGCATGACAACGGATGGCATCATGCAAACTCTGGAAAAACGTTTAATAACCGCTGAACAGAAAGGCCCTGGTCAGATAGTGAGCAGCAAGAGTGAGGTAGAAGAAGCCAGGATCAGTGTGGAACAGGCGCTAAACAAGATTCATTACGGGCATACCGATGATCTGGCCAGGTATTTACCTGATCTGCTTGAAACGCTGAAGCCCCTGCTCAAGTTTGCTCACCAGCATGATGAAATTAATTTGCAGGATCTTATCGAAAGTCTGGATGACTAGGGGTTATGCAGGCAGAAGCGGGAAAACACCGGTTGCTCAGTTGGCTGCGCACTCTATTAATCTATTCACTCATCTTTGTTGTTAGCAGTTTTATTGGCAACCTCTGGTTAACCCGTAATCAGGCACAGGATGCAGCACCTCAAGTTGTTGGGCAAGATTTGGCAGGTAATGATCTGCAGCTAAAATACGCTGAGCATGATAAGCCTGTAATCCTGTATTTCTTTGCCGACTGGTGCCCTATCTGTAGATTTCAGCATCCGGTGATTAACACTCTTGCTGCAGATTATCCGGTGATTGCAATCGCAATGCAGTCAGGTGATAACCAGCAACTAAAGCAATATCTCCAGCAGCAGGAGATCTCTCTGCCGGTGATCAATGATAGCGATGGTGTCATCAGTGAGGCATTCGGTGTAGAGGGGGTTCCAGCAACCTTTATCGTTCGGCAAGATGGTAAGATCGCCTATAGCACCCGAGGATATAGCAGTGAAGCGGGCCTGCTTATTCGCCTGTGGCTTAGTCAGATTTAATAGTTCTCAGTTTAAAAAATCATAAGGTTTGAGCATCATACGGCAGGAGCTGGTAAGGCCTTCATTATCCTATAAAAGTTGCATAATGAAACTATGTGCGTTATAGATAGGGCATTATTAACCAGTTTGCAATAATCTTGAGGAGAACGTCGTAATGAATACCCTGTTATTTATTGGCGGATTACTCGCCCTGATATACGCAACTACCCGCATCTCTTTGCCGTTCAAGCACTGGGCTCTGATCTGTGTCGCTGTTTTGGCGCTGTTTACCTTTAATGACGGTTTTAGTCTGGCATGGGGCCTTATAATCTGGGCTTTGCTGCTGATTCCCATGGTGTTTCTGGGTATCGAGGATCTGCGCATGAGGCTGCTATCCGTTCCGTTATTGAATCGAATCAGAAAGATACTGCCGCCGATGTCTGAAACCGAGCGTGATGCAATTGAATCCGGCACGGTGTGGTGGGAAGCCGAATTATTCCGTGGCAATCCTGACTGGAGTAAGCTTCTTAAATACAACAAGCCAGTGCTTAGCCAGCGGGAACAGGAGTTTCTTGACGGTCCAGTTGAAGAACTTTGCGCAATGATCGATGACTGGGATATCACCCATAATCGAAATGATCTGCCTCCCGAGGTTTGGGAATTTCTGAAACAGAAAGGATTTCTGGGCATGATCATTCCGCGTAAATATGGTGGCCTTGAATTCTCTGCGCATGCGCACTCAGCAGTAGTGATGAAAATTTCATCGCGCAGTATCTCGGTAGGCGTTACAGCCATGGTGCCCAATTCCTTAGGACCGGCCGAACTGCTGCAACATTACGGCACCGAAGCGCAAAAAGAATACTACCTGCCGCGCCTGGCAGATGGACGAGAAATCCCCTGTTTTGCCTTAAGTGGGCCATTTGCCGGTTCAGATGCAGGCTCAATACCTGATGTGGGAATAGTGTGCGAAGGAGAGTTTGAAGGTAAAAAAATAACAGGTCTGCGCATTAACTGGGAAAAACGATATATCACACTGGGCCCGGTAGCGACGGTACTGGGACTGGCCTTCAAGGTTTATGATCCGGATGGTTTAATCGGTGATCAACAGGAGCTAGGTATTAGCTGTGCGCTGATTCCGGTGAATACACCGGGTGTTGAAATCGGTAATCGACATTTACCCCTGAGCGCCGCCTTCCAAATCGGGCCGAACCGTGGCAAGGATGTTTTTATTCCGATGGATTACATCATCGGAGGTGACAAAATGATCGGTAAAGGCTGGCGTATGCTGGTCGAGTCGCTTTCAGTTGGTCGTGGAATATCGCTGCCAGCGGTGAGTGCCGGTGCCGGCAAGATGAGCGCGCGTGTTACAGGCGCTTATGCCAGGGTACGTAAGCAGTTCAAAACCTCTATAGGTCGATTTGAGGGGGTGGAAGAGGTTTTAGCTCGCATGGCTGGCATGAGTTATTTTATGGATGCGGGCCGTTTGCTCACACTATCTGCACTGGATGCAGGCGAAAAGCCCTCGGTGGTTACGGCGATGATCAAGTATCACAATACCGAACAGATGCGCCAGGTCATTAATGACTCGATGGATATACACGGCGGTCGAGGTATCTGTATGGGGCCTACCAATTATATTGGGCGTGGTTATCAAACGCTACCTGTAGGGATAACCGTTGAAGGTGCGAATATCCTGACCCGAACCATGATTATCTTCGGTCAGGGCGCCATTCGCTGTCATCCCTATCTGGTGCGAGAAATGGAAGCGGCAACCAATGAAGATCGAGCAGCCGGAGAAAAGGCGTTTGACCGGGCGCTAACCGGGCATATGTCATATTTTGCATTCAACCTGATGCGAGCTTTTACTCTGGGTTTGAGTGGGTCGCATCTGGCACCAAGTCCAATCAAGGGGCGGGTCGCACAGTATTACCGGCGCCTGTCGCAGATGAGTGCGGCCTTCGCGGTGGTAGCAGATCTGGCGTTAATGATGTTGGGTGGCAGCTTGAAACGAAAGGAAAAGATTTCCGGACGTTTCGCAGATGCACTGAGTTATATGTTTTACACCTCGGCCATACTGAAAAAATTTGAAGATGATGGGCGACCCAGGGCAGATCTTCCGCTGGTGGAATATAGTGCCAAGTATAGCCTTTACCAAACTCAGAAGGCACTGGATGAAATCCTGCGCAATTTTCCCAGTAAAGCAGTGGGGCTGATTGTTCGTTTGATGATTTTCCCATTGGGCCTGAGCTTAAGGTTGCCAAACGACTCTCTGGGGCATCGAGCAGCATCCATATTATTAAAGCCAGGAGAGGTCAGGGATCGCTTAACCAGGGGGATTTACGTTAGTCATGATGCTGAGGATATTACCGGCAGGCTAGAGGATGCCCTGGAAAAAATGATACAGGCTGAAGTGATTGAAAAAAGATTGCGAGCACAAAACAAGGTGAAGCCGGCACTGATGGATGACGAGAGCTGGATGAAGCAATTACTAGATGAAGGTCTGTTGACAGAGGAAGAGGTAGCAAAGCTACGGGCATCAGCTCTTGCGACTCGCGCGGTGATTATGGTGGATGAATTTACACCAGAACAGTTAGCTGGAAAGAGTTAACTGGCCTATTAAATGGCTGAAACATGATTGACCATCCTTGCTGGTGCAATGATGGTTATTTCAAAATTTTAACGATATGATTAGTTCATAATAATTACAATTGAGGATGTTATGCAAAAACCCTGGTTAAATTCTTACCCGGAAGGGATTGCTCATGAAATAAACATTGATGAGTATCAGTCGGTTGCAGAAGTATTTGAAACGTCGGTAAAAAAATATACTGATTTACCCGCATTTAGCAATATGGGGAAAACACTCAGCTACTCGGAGATGGGGCGTCTTACCCGTGATCTGGCGGCTTATCTCCAATCTATTCCAGGGATGCAGAAAGGGGATAGAGTAGCGGTAATGATGCCCAATGTTCTACAAAACCCGATAGCAATATTTGCCATACTGCGAGCGGGCTTTACGGTGGTAAATACCAATCCCCTATATACGACTCGTGAGCTAAGGCATCAGCTTAAAGACTCTGGTGCAAAAGTTATCATCGTAGTCGATAACTTTTGTCACACCCTTGATGAAGTTGTTAAGGATACTGATGTGCAGCAGGTAATTACCACGCAATTGGGTGATTTGCTTAAATTCCCAAAATCACTGATTGTTAATCTGGTGGTGAAATACGTCAAAAAGATGGTGCCAGTATACTCGCTACCTGGAAGCATTACCTTTAACAGGGCTTTGAAACTGGGCCGGAACAAGCCATTTACGCAGCCGATGATAGGTCACGAAGATATCGCATTTTTGCAATACACCGGCGGCACCACTGGTCTGGCAAAAGGTGCGGTTCTGACCAATCGCAATATGGTCGCGAATATGCAACAGGCGTCTGAATGGATTAATATCGTAGTAGAAGAGAGTAAAGAGCTGATTATTACCGCTTTACCTCTTTACCATATCTTTTCATTGACCGCGAATTGCCTGACCTTTATGAAGGTAGGTGCGCATAACTACCTGATCACCAATCCACGAGATATGCCCGGATTTGTTAAGGAGTTGTCGACGGTGAAATTTACGGCGATTACCGGGGTTAACACCCTGTTTAATGGCTTGTTGAATACCCCGGGTTTCGCTGAGCTTGATTTTTCGTCGCTCAAGCTAACGCTGGGTGGCGGTATGGCGGTTCAACAGGCAGTCGCTGAGCACTGGCGACGCGTGACGGGGGCTCCTTTGCTGGAGGCCTACGGCTTAACCGAAACCTCTCCTGCAGTGTGTATCAATCCATTAAATATGCATGACTTTAACGGCAGCATAGGCTTGCCGGTACCCTCAACAGAGGTATCGATACGCAGTGAAGATGGTGAATTTAAGGCGCAGGGCGAGGTTGGTGAATTATGTGTCAGAGGGCCTCAGGTCATGCGCGGCTACTGGAATAAGCCCGATGAAACTGCATTTGTGCTGGATGATCAGGGCTGGTTGAAAACCGGTGATGTTGCGATGATGGATGAGAAAGGTTTTTTTCGTATCGTAGATCGCAAAAAAGATATGATTCTGGTCTCTGGGTTTAATGTCTATCCGAATGAGGTTGAGTCCATTATTGCTGCCTGTGCAGGCGTGTTAGAGGTGGGTGTCATTGGTGTGCCGGATAACAATAGCGGAGAAGCGGTAAAAGCGGTAATAGTTAAAAATGATGACAGCCTGACCGAAAAAGATGTTATCGAACATTGTCGGAAAAATCTGACTAACTACAAGGTACCAAAGTTGATTGAGTTTCGTAATGAGCTGCCTAAAACAAATGTGGGTAAAATATTGCGTCGCGAATTACGAGGTTAACAGGCCCTAACAACCCGGTGCTGTAAGTGGATAGTCATCGGGTTGATTTTTATGTGGTGGGTTATTCCTTAATGTTATAGCCAGCGTCGATGACTGCCTGTTTCAGCAGATTACTGTCTATCTGGCTATCGCAGTTAATGATGACATTGCCGCTGTCCAGATCAGGAGTGGCTTCTTCAACACCATCCACTGCTTCAAGTGATTTTTTAACATTAGCCACACAGTGCTGGCATGTCATGCCTTCAACATTTAGTGTAATACCCATATCCTTCTCCTGAAATTTTTCAAGGTTGATTTGCTTTCTTTTTGAACGCTCTACATATAGCCAGATAGTCATCAATGCAAGCACTGCCAGGCTAAGGATACCCAATAAATCGTTACCGTGTTGATGTAGCTGGACAAGGATTTGCTGGGAGAAAAAGGCTTCAAAGAATAGCGCAAAGCCAATACTCATGATAATCACAGTAGCCAGGTAAACTGCGAGCAGTCGCACGCCTAGTGTGCGATAGATAGCGCCCATGGTAGCGACATTGGTGGCGGGGCCTGCCATCAGAAATACCAGAGCGGTACCCAGCGGCATGCCTGCCAGTACTAGCGATGCTGCAATGGGCACCGAGCCGGTAGCACAGACGTATAAAGGCATCGAAATGAGTAACATGAGTAGCATGCCGCTGATACCCTGAGTCAGTGCCATATCAGAAAAATAATTCTCCGGGGTTAAGGCAGTGATCAAAGCGGCCATCAGTACACCGATGTAAATCCATTTATCAATAGCACCATACAGGTCGTACACCGTGTACTCCCAGAACTCCTGCAAGGTTTTTGGGGTGGGCTCATAAACACCGGAATGGTTTTCGGCGATCTCAGAAGGTTTATCAGCGTGATCGGCAATAATGCCGCCAATAATACCGGTTACAAAAGCGGTTATTACCTTAAAGATGGCGAATGGCCAGCCAAGGAAGTTGGCACTCACCAGTACCGAGTCTACCCCGGTTTGTGGCGTGCTAATCAGGAATGCAGTGGTTGCTCCATTGGATGCACCTTCCTTACGTAGACCGAGAGCCGTGGGTACAACGCCGCAGGAACATAAAGGCAAGGGGACTCCAACCAGCACTGATTTGAATACACTGGAAAACCCGCGCCGACTCAAGGTGCGGTGGATAAACCCAGCAGGGATTAACAGGTGCATTAATCCAGCCAGTATGAGGCCACCCAGTAGCGGTGGACTCAATTCCAGTAGTATCTGCCACAGGGCAAGCAGGTAATCGCTAATCAGGGACACTGCATAGGCCTGCTATTGTTGTACCCATTTACCATGTTTCTGATTCCAGATCTTAGGTTTCTGTGGTGAGATAAAATCCTCGCCATCAATTTGACCGTTATACATCATGGTATCGCCGAAATAGGTCCACATATGTCCATTATCGGTATCCAGAATCAGGTAGTTTTTGCCATTCCAGTAAGCCTGGTAACGTCCTTCACCTGCATTTGCCGTAGTGGTGAAAAGTAATAATGCGCTGATAAATGATAAGATAAGTAGTTTAAGTTTCATCCTGATCTCCTATTCAATTGAAACCCTATTATATAGCGAGATAGCTTAATTATGGCCGCTAATTTTCGCGTGTAAGGGTTTGGTTTGTTCAAAAATAGCCATCTGTTCATCGGATGCTGGGGTTTGATGGTCACGCTTCCACTGTTCGATCGTCATGCCATAAATCTTTTCCTGCGCTCCGGCATAATCCATTTCAAGACCCTGATTGAGGGCTTCTGCCATATACCATTTAGCAAGGCAGTTGCGGCAAAAACCGGCCAGGTTCATCAGGTCTATATTTTGCACATCGGTGCGTTCCTGTAAGTGTTGTACCAGGCCACGAAAAGCGGCGGCTTCAATTTCAATCTGTTGTTCTCTGGTCATGATAAACTCCGCGTAATGAACCCTTACCCTAACACAAAATCTGTCCAGTATTTAGCGCAAAATGAAAGGCTATTAAGCTGGTTTGACAGCTTGAGAAAAGAGCTCTATGCATCTCACCAGCGGGCTATCGTGCTGCTTCGTGGCCCCAGAGAATGGGGGGGGGAAACTGTCAAATGTTTTGGGCAATCTTTGTTGTTGCTATCCAATGATGAGGCTATGCAGGGAGCGATTAGCTTTTCAAAGGCAGAAAATCTTCTGGGGCAGGAGGTGCAATGCCTGGTCTACGATCTGTTCAGTGGACTCAATAGTGATGTACTGTGTATGGGGGCGGGTCTGATCCGTAGCGGAGGTTTGTTGTTGCTGCTATGCCCGCAGAACTGGACTGAGATTGATGATGTGTATGGGCGCTGGCAGGGAGGCTCTGATCAGAGCGAAGTGTTTCTAGACTATCTGATCGATCAATGGTCTGGTGGTGAAAATTATTACAGCATTAACCCTGAACAGACGCTGCCCGAAATAAAGCCCCTGCCAATCTCTGCGCTGGTAGAGATCGAGAAGGGGCAGACCCATGAACAACATGAGTTAATTCAGCAACTATGCCAATGGCATGCAGATAAGGCTAAGCCTCTATTTTTGCTCACAGCAGATCGTGGGCGAGGCAAGAGTACCGCTCTAGGCAAGTTTGCCAGCCGTCTGGCTGATGGATGCGAGGTTGTGATTACGGCTGCATCACGTATGCAGGTTGAAATCTTGCTAAGTGAAGTGACCGATATGTCCAGGCCCTCAGTACACTTTATGGCACCCGATGAAATCATCCGCCGGCAACAATGCGTAGATACCTTAATCATCGATGAAGCAGCCATGCTGCCGGTTAGTGTCTTGCAGCAATGTATTGAACTGGCCAATAAGACTGTTCTGGCTACCACAACGGGGGGCTACGAAGGAACCGGTCAGGGCTTTTTACTCAAGTTTATGGCGAGTTTTAATTCGCAGCAGTATGACTCGGTGCAGTTGAATCATGCCGTGCGCTGGGGGCAGAATGATTTGCTGGAACAGGCCATGAATAATGCGCTGATGTTAACCTCCAGCCCTGTTAAAACCTGTCAGGAAAAGGGTGAGATCAGGATTCAGTTGATCAGTAAGGCTGAACTGGTAAAAGACCTGGCGTTATTGCGCGAGATATACCAGTTGCTAATATCCGCGCATTACCGCACACGGCCCTCCGATCTGCGTCAGCTTATGGAGGATGACAACCAGTTAGTGGTCGTAGCGCGTGATGAATTATCGATTGTGGGCGTGATGCTGCTCAATCAGGAGGGTGGTTTTGATGCCGAGCTGAGCGAGCAGATCTTCATGGGCCGACGACGACCACAGGGACATTTGCTGGCGCAAATGCTGACGGCGCAGGCCGGGCTAAAGCATTTTTCCTGCTATCGTGGATATCGCGTACAGCGTATTGCGGTTGAGCAGAATTACCGACGTAAGGGTGTGGGCCGACGGCTGATTGACAAAGCCAGGCAACTGGTAGATTTAAATCAGATGGATTATCTGGGCAGTAGTTTTTCACTCGATCAGGGCAATGCCGCGTTCTGGAAATCCTGCGGGTTTCAGTTAGCGCATATTGCATCGGGCAAGGGTAAATCCAGCGGCCGACAGACATTAGTGGTGTTGCACAGTACACAGTCGACGGTAGTTACGGATATGCTGGCCATGCAACAAAAAATTCGCCAGGATCTAGCGCTGTGGCTACTGACCTATTGTAATGAGATGTACTGGGCAGATGTGCTGGTCGTGCTCTCCCTTATCCAGGCTGATGAAATATTACACAATCAGGATAAAGAAGAAGTCGAGGCATTTGCTTTCGGTTTTCGTGGACTCGACTATGCTTTGCCTGCTATACAGCGTTTTTTGATTGCCTACTCAGCCGTGATAGCTCGCTTAGATCAGGCTGCCCAACAGGCACTGATAGAAAAAATATTGCTCAATCGCAGCTGGGAGGCTGTATTGCAGCATAGCCATTTTGCAGGTAGAAAACCCCTGCTAAAAAACCTTCGAGAAAATATTCGTAACATTTATGAACACACATATGAGCTCTGATTTTAGAAATGCCACAGAATGGACAGGCTACGATACTGATTATGTCTGGCACCCTTATTCAGCTATGGATTCACAGCTGCCGGTATTTCCTGTTCATTCAGCGCAGGGTGTGCGTATTAAACTACAGGATGGGCGCCAGCTAATCGATGGTATGTCATCCTGGTGGTGCGCTGTGCATGGTTATAACCACCCGCGCCTGAATCGTGCGATTCAGGATCAGCTGCAATCCATGGCACATGTCATGTTCGGTGGATTAACGCATGAGCCAGCCGCTACCCTGGCTAAGAAGCTGGTTGATTTGACTCCGGAGTCTTTACAGACCGTATTCTTTTCGGATAGCGGATCGGTAGCGGTAGAAGTCGCGATGAAAATGGCTATCCAGTACTGGCATGCCAAAGGACAAAAGACAAGGCAGCGATTCATTAGTTTGCGCTCAGGCTACCATGGCGACACCTTCGCTGCGATGTCTGTGTGCGATCCGGTCACCGGTATGCATAGCCTGTATTCAGAGATACTGACCCAGCAGCATTTTGTACCACAACCCATAGCTCGTTTTGGTGAGTCCTGCGATGAAACTGAGCTGGATGCGATGCGAGAAACACTGCAGCAACATCAGCAGGACATCGCAGCCGTTATCCTCGAGCCTATCGTACAGGGGGCTGGTGGTATGTGGTTTTATTCGGCTGAATATCTGGCAGGGGTGCGTAAGCTGTGTGATGAATTTGGTGTGCTGCTGATAGCCGATGAAATTGCGACCGGCTTTGGGCGTAGTGGAAGATTATTTGCCTGCGAACATGCCAATATATCACCAGATATTATGTGTGTCGGCAAGGCGCTGACCGGTGGTTATATGACACTGGCTGCAACGCTAACTACCCGCAAGGTCAGTGATGCTATCAGCAACAATGATCCTGGAGTGTTCATGCATGGTCCAACCTTTATGGCTAACCCTATGGCCTGTGCGGTAGCCAATGCCAGTATTGAATTATTACTGTCTTCACAATGGATGGATAAGGTGAGTAGCTTGCAGCAGGGCTTGATCGCAGGCTTACAGCCATGCAATGAGCTGTCAGCGGTCAAGGAGGTGCGAGTACTGGGCGCAATAGGGGTTGTCGAAATGCATAAGCCAGTGGATATGAAAACCATTCAGCCAGCCTTTGTGCAAGAGGGTGTATGGGTGCGCCCCTTCGGACGACTGGTGTACCTGATGCCGCCCTATATCATGCAGGCGCAGGAACTGAGCCAGCTGACAGATGCGGTATATCGCGTATTAAGTAAGCTCAATTAAGCATCGCCTGGGCAGAGGTTGATGTCTATACAATACCTGGGACTGTTTTTATCGGCATTTCTTTCGGCAACGTTGTTACCGGGCAGTTCAGAGATTTTGCTGGTCAGCTTAATGCAGCAGGATTTAAGTCAGGTACTGCTGTGGCTATGGGCAACATCGGGCAATGCTCTGGGCTCAATAGTGAACTGGGTACTGGGTCGGTACTTTTTGCATTTTCAGCATAGACGCTGGTTTCCGGTAAGCGAGCAGGCGCTGGAAAAAGCCCAACACTGGTTTCAACGTTATGGAATCTGGTCATTACTGCTATCATGGGCGCCAGTGATTGGCGACCCTTTGACTCTGCTGGCTGGCGTGATGAAGGTCAGGCTGAGCCTGTTCATATTGCTGGTAGTCATCGCCAAAGGCCTACGTTATGCACTACTGCTAGGGCTGGTGAATGGGTTTAGTTAAATTGATTAGAGGTGCCATAGGTATTGAGATCAATGATAGTATTTCAATTACTCAGCGAGTAGAGCTCTTTTAATTAATCAGGTAGCAGAATGACCGATAAACTTTTCAAAGGATATCAACGTTTTCGAGAAGGATATTTTGAAAAGAACAGGGATCGGCTAGAGCAACTGGCGTTAAGTCAGGCGCCCGAGATTGCCATGGTTTCCTGCTGTGACTCGCGAGTTGACCCAGGCATTTTGTTTGATGTGGACCCTGGTGAAATCTTTGTAATTCGCAATGTGGCTAATCTGGTGCCACCCTATGAAACCAGCGGTAACTATCACGGTACCAGTGCCGCACTGGAATTTGCAGTAACCTGCCTGCAGGTAAAGCAGATTGTCGTATTAGGGCATGCTAACTGCGGTGGTATCAGAAGCTTAATGGAAAATGATACCTCTTTTCAGGCCGAGGGTTTCATTGATAGCTGGATGAACCTGGCTGCTGCGGCAAAAAAAGAAGTTCTGGCACGGGATGATTTACATGATATGCAGCAAAAAATCCATGCCTGTGAGAAAACCGCCGTCAGTCATTCATTGCGGAATTTGATGCTTTACCCCTGGATCAAGCAACGAGTGAATGAGGGTGAACTGGAGCTGCTAGGTTGCTTTTATGATTTACGCAATGGTGACCTGCTGATGCTGGATAAGATAGGTTCTAACCCTGAATCCGAATAGGGGCTAACGAATTTCATGGCAAGGGTATTTCAGGCTTAAACCCCACAGTTGTCCGCAAATTCCTGATTTCGAAGAGATGGATACACAAATCTGTCGTGAGCCTGACTACCAGGGCCCGGTCAAGCACATTACAATATGCATATTTATGCAATGTTGATACAATCTGTTACCGCATGGCCTTTACCAGCCGGTGGTTTTCCTCTCTATCAAATACTCTCACATCCTGGCGAGTAAGATCATACGATGTAAAGTGTCATAGAGTTTGTGTTAAGCAAGTTGAAATGTTTGGAGTTCATTAAGATATATGGCAATCAGCAGCCCTAAAGAAATAATTGAAGATATTCGCCTAGGTAAGATGGTCATTCTGATGGATGACGAAGATCGGGAAAACGAAGGCGATATCCTGATCGCAGCGGATAAAATAACTCCCGAGGCCATTAACTTTATGGCGACTCATGGTCGTGGCCTTATCTGCCTGACGCTAACGGCTGATCGTTGCCAGCAGCTAAACCTGCCACTTATGGTCAGTAACAATACAGAGACCTTTGAAACCAACTTCACCGTATCGATAGAAGCAGCTGAAGGCATCCTGACGGGTATCTCTGCGAAAGACCGTTGTCGTACCATACAGGCAGCCGTTGCAGCGGATGCAGTGCCAGAAGATATCGTGATGCCGGGCCATATCTTTCCGATTATGTCTCGACCAGGCGGTGTCCTGACCAGAGCAGGGCATACCGAGGCAGGTTGTGACATAGCGCGCATGGCCGGATTGACGCCTGCTAGCGTAATCGTAGAGATTTTAAACGAAGATGGCACCATGGCACGCAGACCCCAGCTGGAGGTCTTTGCTGAAGAACATGGCATAAAACTTGGTACTATTGCTGATCTTATTGCTTACCGCTATGCCAATGAAAAAACCATAAGGAGAGTCGATGAGTCACCCATACAGACTCCTTTTGGTGAATTCAAGGTTGTTATTTTTGAAGATTTAATCGATGGCGATATGCATTTCGCGCTTATCAAGGGCGACATCGACCCGAATGAAGCAACTCTGGTACGCGTAGTACATACCCAAAATGCGCTGGTCGACCTGCTACAGTCTGGAGATAAGACATGGACGCTGCCTAATGCCATGCAAAAGATCGCTCAAGAAGGTGGCGTGCTGGTTATTCTGGCGAGCCAGGAAACCAATCAATCGGTGCTGTATAAAATCCACAAGCTTTGCTCAAAAGAAGTTGCGCCTGCAAATACTCCCTCTCCATCTCAGTTCAATCAGGTCGGAGCTGGATCGCAAATTCTTTCTGATCTGGGGATCTCAAAGATGCGTCTATTGACATCCACCTCACAGCGTTATCATGCCCTGTCCGGTTTCGGTCTTGAGGTGGTTGAATATATCTGCGAGCTCTGATCAGATTCTAACGCATCATGGCAAACCAGAGAGATCAAGCTTTTCCAGGAAGTTACAAGCTACCGCGTCCTGCTCTCGCTCCTTACCTATGTCCCTATAGGCAAAGCTACCGCGTCCAA
>JBNKPX010000075.1:0-17129 GCA_050295575.1 Gammaproteobacteria bacterium
ATACTCGGTGTGGCGCGATCAAAATGCAACCAGTTTATCAAGCGGATGGGACCTTTAAACCGGGTCTTATCCTTCCATTAGCGCTTTCCTACGATCATCGTGTGATCGATGGTGCTCAGGGAGCGCGCTTTACTAACTATCTCAGTCGACTAATGACGGATATCAGAAGGGTACTATTGTAATGAGTAAACAAGATCTTATCGATTCTAATATGCACTGCGAAGTGCTGGTTCTGGGTTCAGGACCAGGCGGATATACCGCAGCATTTAGAGCCGCTGATTTGGGTAAACAGGTTATTCTGGTCGAACGTTATGATTCTCTTGGTGGCGTATGTCTGAATGTGGGCTGTATTCCATCCAAGGCATTATTGCATACTGCGCAAATTATTAATGAAGCTGCGCACATGGAAAAAAATGGTGTGAGTTTTGGCAAGCCCAAAATTGATCTTGACGGCATTAATGGGTTTAAGTCTCGCGTTGTGAGCAAGTTGACGGGTGGTTTAAAACAGTTAGCCAAACAACGCAAGGTTGAGGTGGTTAATGGCTATGGTGAGTTTATCAATGACCACCAGCTAAAGGTCACTAAGGATGGTGTTGATACTATTGTCTCATTTGAAAGCTGTATTATCGCAGCGGGATCTCAGGCCACTCAAATTCCTGTATTTCCAAATGATGATGATCGTTTGATGGATTCAACCGATGCGCTGGAATTAAAAGAAGTACCTAAAAAGCTACTGATTATTGGCGGTGGAATCATCGGTCTGGAAATGGCAACGGTTTATGATGCCCTTGGTTCCGAGATTACAGTGGTTGAATTTATGGATTCTCTGATCCCCGGCTGTGATAAGGATCTGGTTCGCCCTCTAATGAAGATACTTAAAGGCAAGTATAAAGACATTCTTCTAAGTACCAGGGTGGCTGAAATCAAGGCTCAGAAAAGTGGGCTAAAAGTGACTTTTGAAGGTAAGAATGATCCCGGTCCACAGGTTTACGATAAGGTTCTGGTTGCTGTTGGTCGACGTCCCAATGGCCATAAAATCGGCGCTGATAAAGCGGGTGTAAACGTAGATGAAGCTGGTTTTATCGGAGTAGATTCGCAGATGCGCACTAATGTCCCCCATATCTTTGCCATCGGAGATATCGTCGGGCAACCCATGCTGGCACACAAGGCCACCCACGAAGCTAAGGTAGCCGCAGAAGTCATCGCAGGAATGAAATCATATTTCGAACCTATGACCATACCTTCGGTCGCTTATACCGACCCGGAAGTTGCCTGGATGGGATTATCTGAAACTGCTGCCAAAGAACAGGGTATTGCCTATGAAAAAGGTGCTTTCCCCTGGGCTGCGAGTGGGCGTTCGCTAGGTCTTGATCGCGATGAAGGTATGACTAAGGTATTGTTTGATAAGGAAACTAAAAGAATCATCGGTGCTGGTATTGTAGGTCCCAATGCTGGTGAGTTGATTGCCGAAGCGGTACTGGCTCTGGAAATGGGTGCAGATGCTGAGGATATTGGCTTGACTATTCATGCTCATCCAACTTTATCTGAAACCTTCAATTTGGCTGCGGAAATGGCCGAAGGTACGATTACTGATTTGTATATACCAAAGAAAAAATAAATTTATACATTTTTTTTTCTATTTCTACCCGTGGACGGAAAGACACTCCATTTAGGGCTGTTTTTCCGTCTTTTTCTACCTGTGTTTGATATGGTCAGTAATATTTCAAGGTGTATTGTGATGTCTTTATTTAAGAAGTCATTAGGGGGTGAAATAACCTTGTATGCCAGTAATTTACTCTATAACCCTAAGGTAAACTATTAAATGTCTGCTATACTACCCCCAGTTTAATTATGAGTTGCACAGGGATGCTCATGAAAATTCAATATCTACCTTCGATACATCATATATTCAGGTTTTTGATACTCTCGCTGGCTATATTAATGGTCAGTTTTTCGGTTCAAGCTGAAGTTGACCTAAGTGGAACCTATTATGGGTTACAGTATTCCAACAGTAAAAGCATATCAGAAGATAGTTCGACTAAGACTGAAATTAGCTATGGCCATATAAAAGCCAAGTATGGCTGGATGATGAATGACCTGATATCTCTGGAAGGACAGTTGGGGTTTACAAATGCTCCAGATGAATCCGATAGTCTATTGGTTTATGGGGCATATTTACGTGCGGGATACGATTTTGGAAGCTACAAACTATACGGTTTGCTGGGAATAGGAGGAATTTATGCCTATGATTCTCAGGATAAAGAATCTGAATCAAGTGGCTCGTATGGGTTAGGATTGGAAATCTTTGGCAGCAGGGATGTAGCAGTTACTCTGGAATATTTGACAGTGCTCAATAAGTCAGTTGATGGTACAGATTTAAAATTTGATTCACTAGGGATAGGTTATAGTTACTATTTTTCAGAAGAAAAATCTTATTTCAACAAAAACCGAAATAAAATCAAATCGATCAGATACTAATTCACAGAGATTTCAAATGGAAAAAGCTAATCTCGGGTTGTTAATTTTATTATTTTCGGCCTGCACATTAGTTACTGGATGTAGTGATGACGAGGATGCAGTTGTTTCTTCTAGTACATCAAGCGGCTCACAAGATTCTAATGCGTCATTAGGCGCCTCAACACCAACCGGTGTGATTACCGCTGATGGATTTTTTATGCTTTTCAATCCCGGCATACCTCCAGTGTATGACTCTGAACTTTTCTATACACAACAGGAAGCTAAGATCACTGTATATGCAGATGACTTTAATGATCTCGTTGTGACTTCTGGCCAAATTGTGAACTTTAAAACAGAATGGGGAACCTTTGTCGACTCGGATTCCTGTATTATATCAGATGGTCATTGTACAGTAACCTGGCGCTCTGGAGCTCCATCCACTTCTCCAACAAACTGTGCAGTCAGTATTACGGCCTGGACTGAAGGGGAAGAAACCTTCTTTGATGCGAATGGTAATAATCAGTTTGATCAGACGGAGTCTTTTTTAGATTTAGGTGAGCCTTTTTTAGATATCAATGAAAATGGTACGTTTGATCCGAATGCGTTTTCTTACGAGTTAATTGGTGAGTTTATCGATATTATTAATTTTACCGGTTCTACACCAGGAACAACCAACGGCTTGCATGATTCTGCTGACGGTATGTATACAGGTAGCTTATGTGCAGTGGGAAATACTCTTTGTACTGAGCATAAATCCATGATCATTCATACTCGTTCCGGTTTTTATATTCAGGAAAAGTTTGACGAACCCTCCGGTGAGGATACGAATGGAAATGGTATTCCTGATGAAAAACAAATTCGTTTCTGTGGTTAAATCAACAAAAATCTAAGGCTCATATCTCCAACTCTACCGAAGACTGAGATTTCTCATCGATATTTGAGGAACTTAGGCAATTCAAAATTCGATTTGATTTAAATCACCTTTCTCCAGAAAATATATTTTAACCCAGGCGGATTGCTTATCAGCCAGGTCTTTCATATGTTGCTGGATTACCTCTTCAGAAATGATTATTTCTTCCTTTGGTTTGTTTGGGGCTACTTTTTTATTCACTGCTTTCTGTTGTTGTCTCTGGTGTTCAATATCGGCAGTCATCAACTCTTCTTTTATTGCATTATGGTCTGCGAGTGAGCTTATGCCGTAAGCAGTACAGTCTGGTTAAGTTGCTCTTATGTGTTGAATTCGGGGGAGATATATCATGCGTTGGCTTGACTTATTTTTTTAGCAGGCTATCTTATCCCCAAAGCGCTTTAAGTTAAGTAGCTATATTGCCTATATTTTTTAAAAATATTTTTGCTCAATATTATCCTTTCAATTTAAATTTATTATATTCGTTTGGGATTAGATAAAGCGAAAAATTGTGTAGTACGCTCATGAAAAACACTAATAAAATCATTTTAAATCAATTTCCAGTGAAATTGGTTTTTATTCTTTGTATTATTTTTCAGAACCTTGCTTTTGCTGAAATAAATCTAACCGGTGACTATTACGGATTACAGTTTGCAAGCAGTACATATAACCTAAAAGCAAATACTGGTAATGATGTTTCCCAAAGCTGGGGGCAAATTAAGGGTAAGTATGGAGTAGCCCTAAATGAAGTTGTTTCGATTGAGGGGCAGCTTGGTTTGATAACTCGAAGCAACTCTGACCACGGAGTAGTTTCCTATGGTGGTTACTTAAGAGCCGACAAAGATATAGATAAATACAAATTTTATGCTCTTATGGGATTTGGCGGTATGTATTTGTATGATGAAGTCGTCGATGATCAATCTGAAAGCGGGTTATCATATGGAGTTGGTGTTGAGATTTTTGGGAGTAAGGATTTAACCCTTACACTGGAGTACTTGTCTATTGTTGATAAGTCCGTTGATAATGGAGATCTGAGTTTTGATACTATAGGGTTGGGTTTTACATACTATTTTAGTGAAGCTTCATTCTTTGATAAATATAAAATCCGTTCAATCCGGTACTAATTCCTTTACGTAATACAATCTGCGGTTTTTTAATTCCCAATAAATTTTGGAATGCCATCTTATTGATGAAGTAAATTTTTCTGTGCTAAAGGGCCTTTCAAGATTGAGAAAACTATGCATTTATCAGAATTTACTTATATCTGTAACTCTACAGCTGAAAGTGAATCTTTGGCAATATTACTAGAACTCAAACAGTTCAAGATTCGATTAGGTTTTAAATCACCTTTTTTCAAAAAATAAGCCTTAACTTTTGCTGATCGATTATCAGCTAATGACTTCATTTCTTGCTGGATGATTTTTTCAGGAATAATAATTTCCATGTCTGATTTTGCTTCTTCCTGTTTCTCATCAGATGTTTTTTTCAGCTTTTCCCTTTTTGCAATTTCTGCCGTTATTAATATTTCTCGTATAGCATCCTGATCGGCAAGCGAACTGATACCACAAGCCTTTATTTTTAGCTCAGGACGTTCTTTAAGCACCTTAACAACCTTATCCATTAGATCCTGTTGTTTATCCACTAGTTCCAGACTATTGGATTGAAAAACAATGGGCGGAAGCGAAATATGTTCTGCTGCCGCTTTGGCGATATTGAATAATGAAACCAGTGAGCCAAAAGGCTGTAAGGCATATTTAAGATAAGATAAAGATGCTGATTGCATGGCTTTTCCCAGTGCCTTGTTGATCACTAGACTGAGGTCAAAGTCTGGTTGGTCAAGGTTACCTTTCACCGGTAATTTTAAATCGATTATGTTGTTTTCGTCCTTCAGGGTTGATACAGCCAGGTCAATTGACATGCCGGATGCACTGGTCACCTGTTCAGCGGTTTTTGCCTGAGTCTCGACCACCTCAATCGAATCAATCCTTAAATCTACCAGAGAGTCGATATTTCGTTTATCGATTTTGACATTAATATCCGAGTCAATGACACCACTTTTCATCCCGTAGCCCATGGCTGCGCTGGTGTAGGCCGTTACTGGTGGCAGGTCGAGTTGTTTGATATTGGCCTTGAAAGCTATCTGTTGGGTTGGGTCTAATAGTAAGCCCGAGCCCTTGATATCCACAGTAGTATAGTCACCTTGCTTCAATGCGAGCTGGAAATCAGCGGCTTCAGTTGATGATATATTATCCATTTCAATCTGGTTAAAGTGGATAGCAGTCGCATAATTGGGTGAAACACTGAGGTCAGAAAAGTCCAGTCTGCCCGGTTCTTTTAATATTAACTTTGCTATTTTTATGTCCAGGGGATTTTTGTCCTGCTCTGTTGAGGTCGCTGTGCCGCTTACGGTTTCAGCCTTTTTATCATTTTTTGAGAAAGCCTGGATAGTTGCCATCAGGGGCTCTATTTGTCTGAGTTGTTTCTTCTCATCCAGTGTGACCTGTAGCATGGGCTTGTTCAGCGTAATCTGTTTGATAGCTACAGACTGAGGTGACAGATGAAAATCTACCTTTTTAATATTCAACTGTCCGAGATCCAGTAGTTGATGATCCCTGTTTTGAGCGGCTAATTTGATATTTTGCAGATTGAAATTATCCAGAGTGATGTTGCCTGCTGCAAATGCAAGCTCCTGCAGGGATAACGAGCTAAAAGATGCAACTTTATATTTTCGTTCGCTATCAGTGGTGGTACTGTTTTTTATCTGCAACGTGCCCTGTATCTGGGGTGAGCTATTGGCAATAAGCTCAGTTTTGCCATTCCACTGTATGAGTTCGTTTTGTTGATGGATATGTTGATACTGTAAATCGAGATCGGCTATTTCCACATTGTTCTCAAGCTGTCCACTAATTTGATCGGACATAGCAATATCAAATTGACTGGAAAGCGTCAGTTTTCCCTGCAGAACCTTCAGATAGTCGCGATAATATTTTACAAAAGGGGTAAAAGCCAGCGACTGGATCGAGGCCTTACCCTTGAACTTTCTGGTTTTGTCGAATAGATTCAACTGTGCAGTCAGGTTTATCGGTGACTCATTCAATGCCATATCAACTTCAATAGCGGCGATTGATTCAGGTTGCCAGGATTTAATATTGTTTAACGTCAGTTGGTTTACAACAAGCTGTTGCTGGAAATCCGTTTCCTGATAGGACAGTGTGACCGATTGGATTAACAGTTTATTGATCGCAAACGCCAAAGGTTGATTTGAACTGGTTTGAGTTTCTTCGTCATTAGTGGCGCTTGCTTTGTTATTTATCAGTTGCAATCCATTTAGGCTGATACTGCCATCATCACTGCGATATAGTCGGGCTTTGACATCTTGCAGGGTGATTTCATCCACTACCACACGACTGCTGATTAAATCCAGCATATTGATATTGGCGTAGATATGTCCTATCTGTGCGGGATCATTTTCAGCAACTTGCATGCTCAGGCCAGTGAGTTCGAAGCTACCTGAGAAAAGGTTCAGATTGATATCTTCAACATGGGCTTCACTCGCTCCCTGATCTTTCAGCACGTAGGCTATGCCCAATTGAATGCCGACAGGGATGAGCAGCAAAATAATAAAAAGACTGACAGCACTAATAACTGTTCTTCTTAGCCAGCGGGTATTCCAGTACACTTGTGCGGTCTGCTTGAGGTTCTGCATGATTTATTCTAACTCAGAATCTAGAGTCAAAAATTATAGCGTATCTATCTATCTATGAGCATTACAACTTTAAATTACACATGCACAGGCGAAGGGCCTCCTTTGCTAATTATTCATGGTTTATTCGGTTCTTCGCGCAACTGGCGCACTCTGAGTCAACAATTTTCCAATAACTTTACTGTGATCAGCGTTGATTTAAGAAATCATGGTGATTCTCCACATCTTGATGAAATGAGCTATCAGGCCATGGGGGAGGATGTGATCCAGTTGCTGGACCAGTTACAGATATCTAAAACCTCAGTACTTGGGCATAGTATGGGGGGTAAGGTTGCGATGAAGCTTTGCCAGCTCGACCCTGCCAGGATTAACCAGTTGGTGGTAGCAGATATTGGGCCCGTGACTTATCGACATGATTATGATGATTTAATCGATGCGGTATTGAGTCTGAATCTGGCATCGCTTAGAAATCGAAAGCAGGCTGATGCTGCATTAACTGACGGTATCCCTGACCCCAGAGTTCGTATGTTCCTGCTACAGAATCTGGTGGTTGTTGACAATGCATTGAAATGGAAGCTCAACTGGAAGGCATTAAAAGAAAATATCTCCCAAATTATCGGTTTTGATGATATCAGTGACTGGCATATTGAAACGCCCACGCTGTTTATTTACGGTGGTCAGTCTAATTACCTGAATACCGAAGTCAGAGAGCTGATTTCGAATCATTTTAGTCAGGTCTCATTTAGCTGTATTGAAAATGCTGGTCACTGGTTACACGCTGAGCAGCCGCAATTTTTTTATGACGAGGTTTATGGCTTTCTAAACAAATAATCGCTCAAGCTTTTACGGTTTTGAACGATACAGGAGGTATGTCTTCAATTTTGCCCATTATGCGCTATTTGATTCTCATCTGCCTGATTGTTATGTGGGGGCCTGCTGTGCAGGCGGATCCTGACCGTATCTATATGTCTCCTATGGAAAAGTCACGCTGGACGCTGTCGGTAAATACTCCTACGCGCTGTGAGATAGAACATATCATCCCGTTCTTTGGTAAAGCGCTGTTCTATCAGGAGAGTGGGCGCCCTCTGAAATTGAAATTTGTATCTAAACATAACTATAAAAAGGATATGGCTGTCGCTTTTCAATCAGTAACTGCTAACTGGAAAGGCATTCAGACTCAGGAACCCCTGGCTGATCTTAAAACATCGGGGTTAAGCGATCCGCTAGTAGATATTGACTACAGTACTGCGCGCTATGCCTATTTTGAGCTGCAGCAAGGAAAGCAACCCAGCCTGTTTTTTATTGATGATGAAGATGGCTTTAACTCGGTTTCTGTTATCCTCTCTACGGTCAGGTTTCGTGATGTTGAGGATGATTTTGGAGAATGTATAAGCCAGCTACACCCTTATAATTTCGATGATATAAAGCATGCTTTAGTACATTTTGAGTTTGACGATGAATTTCCACTGGAGGAAGAAGAGGATCGAGCGCTTTCAAAAATTGTGGCTTATATAAAAGTTGATCCAACCGTTAAGACTATCAAAATATCCGGGCATGCAGATTTCAAAGGAACCGAGTGCTATAACGATTCGCTCTCTGCGCGACGAGCCTGGTATGTGTACGATTATCTGGTACAGAGTAATATTGACCCACAAATGCTGCAGGTAGAATTTTATGGCGAAAACCAGCCACTGGTAAAAGGGAAGGATGATCAATCCAGAGCGCTTAACCGGCGGGTCAGTGTAACCTTATATCGCTGATAAAATGGTTTCATCTGATCAGTGACAGCTGTATATTTCTTGTCTATAACTATCTTAATTTAAAGGAAGAATCAGGGGATAACTAATGGCTGGCGAAAATGAAATAGAAATACGTCGTTTGATGCAACAATTTGAGCATCAAATCTCTCTAATGAATTCATCTGCAATTTCTGAAATTGCTGGTGACATCAGAAAGGAAGATTTTCTGCATTTGGCGCAATCCATAGCCGTTTTACGCGCAAGATATCTTAAGTATGTACTGCAGATGGCGCATGCTGATGAATCGAGTCTTGATACCCAACTCTGCGATGAAGCGAAAAAATGGCGCAATGCCTATCTGGAGGCAATCGAAGGCTTCGATCAGCTCAAACACGCATTACAACGCGGATATTTTAATCTGGTCGATGAATAACCTTATCTTAAAGCTGGGTATTCACGGCTAAGCTGTACCTATACTAAGCTATCAATTAATACTCCCCGGGGGTAGCATGAGATTAAACGGTAGCAAAGATGAGCGTGTCTTATTGAGCAATCACATTATGCAACTGCTCGATAGCTGGGGTACCAATGGTGACCAGAAAATCATCCTGCTTGGTTTGCCTGAAGATATGCGTACCCGTAAGCTGGAACGCTTTCGTCAGGATGAGGCTTTACCGGATACCGAGCTGATCAATCAACACCTGGAACATCTTCTGGGTATCGCCGATGCCCTCAGAACCTCTTATCCTCGTAATGTAGAAATGTGTGCAAGATGGATGAAGCTGCCGCATAAAAGATTCAATAATGAAACTCCTATTAGTGTCATGATTAATAAGGGCCTCGCAGGACTCATACAGGTACGTTCACAACTGGATTGCTCTTTTGCCTGGCATACCTCGGGCTCATCACTATAACCATATATCCCATTGGTGATATATGTCTGTTGTAATGCCTATGCTAATTAGGTATAACTTCTCTTGTAAACAAACCAGAGGATATCATGCAACACCATTTAAACATTTCGACCGCAGCCAAAATGGCCGGCATCAGCAGAAGGCAGATCCAGCAGGAAATTAAGGCAGGCAATCTTGAGGTTTTTGAAGGTGATGTGAGTGTAAATTCGCTGCTCAAGTTCTATCCACAGGTCAGGCTTGAAAATGAAAAGGAACTGGATCGTGTAGAGCGCATTCAGCACAATGCTATTTTCAAGATTCAGGCTGATTCTATACCTTCTGAAAGAGTGATGGCCGACCAGATAAATAAACTTCAGATGAAATTACAGGAGTCTCAGCAAAAGGTTCGTGAATACGAAAATTTGTTACTGGAAACCCGAAGCCGGCTTGAAGCGATGCAAAAAGACTGTGACCGTAAGCAGAAGCAAACTCTGACAGCGTTTCTTGGCTGGATGATGGGGCAGTATCAACGCAGCCACGGATAAACTAAACCAGCTGCTTATTGCTGTAATCATCGAGCAATTTTTCTGTGCTCTTATGGGTGCCTGAAATTAACCCTGTCTGGAGTATTTAGACTGCCAGTAAGCTTCCTGTTGCCCATCTGAAAGTGCACTATATCTTGCCAGAATAAACAACAGGTCAGAAAGTCTGTTCATATACTGAAGGCTTTGCGGATTTGCAGCCTGCTGTTGATCCAGGGTTACCAGACTGCGCTCAACACGGCGGCACTGCGTGCGTGCAAGGTGTAGATAGGCAATTACAGTGCTGCCTCCGGGCAAAATAAACTCTTTCAATGGCGCGAGACTAGCATTATAAAATTCAGCCTTCTGCTCAATAAATGCCAGGTATGCCTGAGTAATCAAGGATTTGTCTGGCTGACTAAGTTCGGCACCCATATCAAATAAATCGTGTTGGATCTGGATTAATATTTGAGAGATATCGACGTCATTGGTCAGGCTTCTCAATAAACCCAGCAATGAATTTAACTCATCAACCTCACCCAGGCATTGAATACGAATATCGTTTTTTAACAGTCGGCTGCCATCACCCAGCATTGTGCTGCCGTCATCACCTGTTCGTGTAATTATTGAGCTAAGTCGATTTCCCATGGATTTATCTTCCGACAAAAAATATTAGCGGCCAAGTTTAGCAGACAGTGATTGGGAGTTAACGCTTCATTGTGTAGAATGTGCGTCCACTCTAAACAGGATATTTAAGTGAGCTCCTCTGACCCGCAAATTTTTCTAGATGCCCTGAAGCAGCGAATCTTATTTCTAGATGGCGCTATGGGCACCATGATTCAATCCTATGAACTGGAAGAATCAGATTATCGAGGACAGCGTTTTGCCGACTGGGATAGCCCGCTCAAGGGCAATAATGACCTGTTATCGTTAACCCAGCCACAGATTATCAGTGATATCCATAAAGCTTACCTGCAAGCTGGTTCGGATATTGTAGAAACCAATACCTTCAATGCCAATCGCATCTCCATGTCAGATTATTCGATGCAGGATCTGGCTTATGAAATCAATAAAGTATCCAGTGAGATAGCACGTGCAATCTGCGATGATTTTACTCGACAGAATCCAGACAAGCCTCGTTTTGTAGCTGGTGTACTGGGGCCAACCAGTCGCACGGCTTCTCTATCACCCGATGTGAATGATCCAGGTTATCGCAATACCAGCTTTAATGAGTTGGTGGAGATATACAGCGAAGCAACTGAAGGTTTGATCGATGGTGGGGCCGATATCATCCTGATCGAAACCATCTTCGATACCTTGAATGCCAAGGCTGCAATTTTTGCTGTTAAACAGGTTTTTGATCAGCGTGAGAAAGAGCTGCCTATCATGATCTCGGGCACGATTACTGATGCCTCCGGTCGCACCCTGTCCGGACAAACTACCGAAGCCTTTTACAATAGCCTGCGACATGCAGATCCTGTATCTATTGGGCTTAACTGCGCGCTAGGACCGAAGGAATTGCGCCAATATGTAGAAACCTTGTCGAATATTGCAGATACACATGTGTCAGCTCACCCTAATGCCGGGTTGCCTAATGAATTCGGTGAGTACGATGAAACTCCCGAAGATGTTGCGGGTGAAATCACTGAATGGGCGGAGAATGGATTTCTGAATATTGTGGGCGGTTGCTGTGGCACCAGTCCTGATCATATCAGGGCTATAGTGCAAAAGGTCTCTGGCCTCGCCCCTCGTAAAATCCCTGATTTACCCATCAGTTGCCAGCTGGCTGGATTGGAGCCCTGCAGCATCAGCGCTGACAGCCTGTTTGTGAATGTTGGCGAACGTACCAATGTTACGGGCTCGGCCATGTTTAAACGTCTGATCATGGAAGGCGATTACGAAACAGCACTGGATGTGGCCAGGCAGCAGGTAGAAAACGGCGCGCAGATTATTGACATCAATATGGATGAAGGCCTGCTGGAGTCGAAACAGGCGATGGTGAGATTTTTGAACCTTATTGCCGGTGAACCGGATATTGCCCGTGTGCCGATCATGCTGGATTCATCCAAATGGGACATCATTGAAGCCGGGCTGCAATGCATCCAGGGCAAGGGGGTGGTGAACTCGATCAGTCTTAAGGAGGGCGAAGAGAAGTTTATCCAGCAGGCGCGTCTGGTCAGGCGCTATGGCGCAGCAGCCATCGTGATGGCGTTCGATGAGAAAGGGCAGGCTGATACGGCGGCGCGAAAGATTGAGATCTGCCAGCGCGCGTATCAGATTTTGACCGAGCAGATTGGGTTTCCCGCTGAAGATATTATTTTTGATCCCAATATCTTTGCCATTGCTACTGGTATAGATGAGCATAACAATTACGCGGTCGATTTTTTTGAGGCCACAAAATTCATCAAGCAGAACCTGCCACATGCCATGGTCAGTGGTGGATTATCTAACGTTTCTTTTTCCTTCAGAGGCAATAACCCGGTTCGTGAAGCGATCCATGCTGTGTTTTTATATCATGCAATTCAGCAGGGTATGGATATGGGTATAGTCAATGCCGGTCAGCTGGCCATCTATTCCGATATACCTGAGGAGTTAAAGCAGCGTGTGGAAGATGTTGTACTGAATCGTAACCCGCAAGCCACCGAAGCGCTGCTGGATATTGCAGAAAAATATCGCGGTGATGGCAAAGCTCTGGAAAACAAGGAAGATCAGGCATGGCGAAGTCTGGATATCAACAAACGTCTGGAGCATGCACTGGTTAAGGGTATAACCGAGTTTATCGAGGTTGATACCGAAGAGGCGCGTCAGCATTATCCTGCTTCATTGAATGTGATTGAAGGTCCTTTGATGGATGGCATGAATGTAGTGGGTGATCTATTTGGCGATGGCAAGATGTTCCTGCCCCAGGTGGTTAAATCTGCGCGTGTCATGAAGCAGGCAGTAGCGTATTTGATGCCTTATCTGGAAGCTGAGAAAAGTAGTGATGATCTGTCAACCAATGGCAAGATACTGATGGCGACGGTTAAAGGTGATGTGCATGATATTGGCAAGAATATAGTCGGCGTTGTTCTGCAATGTAATAACTATGAGATTGTTGATCTTGGTGTCATGGTGCCTGCAGAAACCATCTTAAAAACCGCGCGCGAACAAAACGTCGATATCATAGGGCTTTCAGGCCTGATCACTCCGTCGCTGGATGAGATGGTGCATGTTGCTAAAGAGATGAAACGTCAGGGCTTTAGCATTCCTCTGATGATAGGGGGCGCGACTACCTCCCGGGTTCATACGGCGGTGAAGATTGAACCGCATTATGATGCCGATAGCGTGGTGTATGTAAAAGATGCATCGCGTGCGGTCGGTGTGGCATCTGCGCTGCTGAGTGATAATCAGGGTGATGATTTTAGAAAAGGCATCCGTGATGAATATGTACAGGTGCGTGAACTGCATGCAGGCAAGCAATCGAATAAGAAATTCCTCACCCTGCAAAAGGCGCGTGAAAATCCCACGGCTATAGACTGGGCTGGCTACCAGCCGCCAAAGCCTGCTTTAACAGGGGTGTCAGTAATCGATGAAATCGATCTGCATGAGCTTGTTGAATATATCGACTGGACGCCTTTTTTCCATACCTGGGAGCTGGCGGGTAGCTATCCGAAAGTTTTGCAGGATGAGATTGTTGGCAAGGAAGCACAGCAGTTATTCGAAGATGCTCAGGCCCTGTTATCGAACATTGTGGATCAAGCACAGCTGACTGCTAAAGCCGTGTATGGATTCTTCCCTGCCAATAGCAGAGGTGATGATATTGTGCTTTATCAGTCAGAGCAGCGAAGTGAAGAATTAATGGTGCTGCACCATCTGCGCCAGCAAAACCAGAAGCCTCCAGGCAAGGCAAACCAGTGTCTATCAGATTTTATTGCGCCGGAGTCTAGCGGATTAGCGGATTACCTGGGTGCTTTTGCGGTTACTGCAGGCGTCGGTCTGGAGAAAATCGTAGAGCAATTTGAAGCTCAGCACGATGATTACAATGCTATCATGGCAAAAGCGCTGGCTGATCGTCTTGCAGAAGCGGCTGCCGAATGGCTGCATGAAAAGATACGTAAGCAGGACTGGGGGTATGCCAGCGATGAAAATCTGCAAAACAGTGAGCTGATCAGGGAGTCGTATCAGGGCATACGCCCGGCGCCGGGTTACCCCGCCTGTCCTGATCACACTGAAAAGGCCTTGCTGTGGGAGTTGATTCAGCCTGATCGGCATATTGGAATCACTATTACCGAGTCTTATGCCATGCTACCGATGGCCTCTGTATCAGGGTTTTACTATGCCCATCCGCAGGCAAATTATTTCGGCGTGGGTAAGATCGAAAAAGATCAGTTACTGGATTATGCTGAGCGTAAAGCTATGGGGCAGTCTGTCATGGAACGCTGGTTAGCACCTGTTCTCAATTATAATGCTTAGAGTTATTGAATGATGTGAACCGATTGAATGGCATGTGGATTGATGTTAAAGCACGCAAATGGATGCTTATTTATACAGGATGTATGTTGTTACTCAGTATTTTACTGAGTTTTCACGCTATTATTGTCGATCTGGAAACTGCTTTTTATCAACAACTCATTGATTTAACACCCAGATCTAAGCTGGAAGTCACACAACAGGAATATCCAGGGCTTTTACAACTGCTAGTAATCTGCCTCATATATAGCGCAGTATTCCTGTGTCTGCTACTGCGTAGATGTGAAGACCTAAGCCTGACCTTTGTAATCCCTGTCATTTCTGCTATGTTGATGCTGGAAGTGTTGCTGGCAGTGTTACAGCAGGTCTGGCTGCCAATGGTTTGGTCAGTGCTCATGTTCAGCTTGACCGCTGTGATGCTTTTTCTGTGGGTTCGTTTTCCACGGATAAAAAATTTCGTATTACCCGAACAGGTATGTCAGGTTAAAGTGATTACTCAGTATATACAACAGAAGGATTTCAAGACTGCGTTATTAATCTTAAAAAACTGCCCGTTTTCAGATGAAATGTTTGAGCTGGCCTATGATCTGGGTGTGCAGCTAGAAGAGGAGCAGGACTGGGCGATGGCGCGTAGTCTATATGCCTGGCTGGTCAAGTTTGACCCAGGGATGCAGGACTTTGTAGAAAGAATTGATTCTATGGGGCAGGTAACAGCTGTGAATCAGACTGACAGCTCCGATATAACCACAACGAAACAGTTTGGCCAGTATCAATTGTTGGGTAAAAAGGCTAGAGGGGCGACCGCAACCGTGTATGACGCTCACGATTCGCATACCCATAAACGCATTGCACTCAAAATTCTTAACGATAAATTAAACGATGACACTGGCGCGCGCGATGTAATGACTTTTTTGCACGAGGCGCTGACCGCATCTCAACTTGATCATCCGAATATAGTCAAGATTCACGATGCCGATATCATCGATGACCAGGCTTATATAGCAATGGACTATGTCGAAGGCTATCCCATGTCGGAAAGGCTGCGTCGTAAACGATTAATTACCTCAGGGGAGAGCCTGCGCATTATGGAATCAGTGCTCGATGCGCTCACAGCAGCGCATGAAAAAAACATTGTGCATGGAGATATCAAACCGGCCAATATCATGTATGACAATACGCAAAAACATTACATCCTTACTGATTTTGGTGCCGCTTATAGCGATTTCCGAGATAAAGATGAAGAAAGAAAAATCATCGGAACCCCCGCCTATATGTCTCCCGAGCAGTTGAATGGATTAAGGATTGATGGCCGCTCAGATCTTTTTTCGCTGGCGGTTACTATCTATCACCTGTTAACCGGATACCAGCCCTTTAGTGGTGAAAAGCTGTCTGAGATGAAAAATAATGTCCTCACTCAGGAGGTAGATGTCAGTATTCTTACCGTGCCTGATCCCGTCAGGCATATACTGCAAAAAGCCTTATCCAAGAAGCCTTATCAACGTTATGCTGATGCAAACCAGATGTTGCAGGCAGTCAGGAGATGCAAAAAAACTTTGGCTAAAAAAGCCGGAGAGCTCTAATTTTGTGAGTTAATGCTCAGGGTGGCGCCTTTTAGAGCGACAGGGCTGCAAAAAATCCATTCATCCATAGACACTCCAGGGGGTTATACCCTAGAATACGCACTCAGGAAAATGCTGTTTCCTCAGCATTATCTCAATAAAATTTTTCAGTAAGTGGGGTGAACCAGTGGTCCATCCCATTTTTGTGCGCGCCCATTTCAGTCTGGGCCAGTAATTTAATAGCGGAGAAATCGTGACGGTACCTGCCATACTCGCCCTGCAAGATGGAACCATCTTTAAGGGTATAGCGATTGGATCAAATGGTCTGACTCAGGGGGAGGTAGTTTTCAATACCTCCATGACTGGATATCAGGAAATTTTGACTGATCCATCCTATGCTCGCCAGATTATCACTTTAACCTATCCACATATCGGCAATACCGGAGTTACCCGTGAAGATGAAGAAGCCGATAAAATCCACGCCAGTGGCCTGGTGATTCGAGATTTACCGCTTTTAGCGAGTAACTGGCGCAGCGAAATGTCTTTAGGTGATTATCTGAAACAAAAAAATGTAGTAGCCATTGCCGATATTGATACCCGACAGTTAACTCGACTGCTACGAGAAAAAGGTGCGCAAAGTGGAGCTATTATGGCTGGCGACCATATTGATGAGGCTCAGGCCATTGCCGCTGCACGAGATTTTCCAGGCCTGGCAGGAATGGACCTGGCCAAAGAGGTCACAACAGCTCAACAATACCCTTGGGCAGAAAGTGTGTGGTCCTTGACCGATGGTCATCAACAGGCTGAATCTACCCCTTATCATGTGGTTGCATACGATTATGGTGTGAAGAAAAATATCTTACGTATGCTTTGTGAGCGTGGTGCACGTGTAACGGTGGTG
>JBNKPX010000076.1:0-17097 GCA_050295575.1 Gammaproteobacteria bacterium
GAAATCTGGCTCGGCAGATGATCCAGCCTGTCCCCCAGACCAACCTGATGTAGTGCCTCTATAGCCATCTGTTTTCTTTTGCGTGCCGGAACGGCAGCATAGATCAGCGGTAGTTCAACGTTACGCACGATATCAATGCGGGACAACAGGTTAAACGACTGGAAGATAAAGCCAATATGCTGGTTGCGTAAACGGGCCAGAGTATCACTGCTGGAGTTACTAATATCTTCCCCTGTCAGCTGGTAATGACCGCTATCGAGTGTGTCGAGGCAGCCAAGGATGTTCATCAGGGTTGTCTTGCCAGAGCCAGAAGCTCCCGTGATGGCAACGAATTCCGCCGGCATAATATCCAGACTGATATCTTTCAGAACGGGAAGCTTAAGCTCTCCCATCGTATAGGATTTATTAACATGGCTAAGGCTGATGACTGGATTCATTTAATCGGTTAGCACCGTCTGCCCGCTGATGAAATTCTGTTCCAGTGGCTGTGCGATACGTGTATTGACGCTAATGCCCTCATTCAATACCTCGAAATAGAGTACATCTTCTATACCCGTTTCCAGGTCGAGCAGCTCGACCTGTGACTGATCGTTGATCACGGCCAGCTGCTTGCTACCGTCTTTTTCGATAACAACCGAATAGGGCAGCCTGAGTACATCTTCTCGCTGCTCAAGAATCAGCTCAACATCCACCTGCTGGCCGAGAATCAGTGGAGGCGCCTCTGCACCCAGTGAGAATCGGGCGTTGAAGGTATTGAGTGCAATCTTGTCTTTTTGCGAAACCGCAGGTGCCAGCCACTGAACCTGCTCGCTCCATCTTTGATCTGGCCAGGCATCAGCTGTCAGGTTTGCGAGTTGATCGAGTTTGATTTGTCCACGGTCACTCGAGTCGATACTCACTTCAATCTCGCGCCCCTGTTCGGCTACCAGGGTAAAAAGGGGTGTTCCTGCCTCTACCCATTGCCCAACCTCTGTGGTTTTCTCGGTGATGACTCCATCAAAGGGTGCGCTTACATCGTATTTCTCACGTTGGATAGCGGCAATACGATAAGCCGCCTTGCTGATCTTAAGCTGGGCCTGAGAGATGCGCCATTCGGTACGGGCATCATCCAGTTGCTGTTGTGATACGCTACTGTTGGAGCCCATATCCTGCAAGCGGTCGAGTGTATTGCGTGCCAGTTTCATCTTTTCCTCAGCAAGCTCCTGCTCGGCCTGTAGGCGATCCAGCTCGGCATCCGCTTCACGGCTATCAAAGCGGGCCAGAATTTGATGCGCTTTTACCATCTGACCTTTACTAATCTTCATTGCGGTGATCTGGCCATTAACCAGAGCAGAGAGGGTTACAGTGCGATCATTGATGACCTGGCCAGTCAGATTGATGACGTTTTTAATCTCACCTCGCTCAGGGGTGATTACGCTCACCCGGGTGACCTCGGATGATTGCAGGTATCGGTAGCCGCTATAGGATGATCCCGCGACTAACAATATTAAAAGCAGGTATTTCATCATAGGAAGATGGGGCGGTTATATGGATCAGGGTAAGACTGGTTTTTGTCACCGGTATTCCTTTGCGTCATGATGTTTAATCTGCCGTGTATAAACAGGGGTATTTTGACATACTCGAAACGTCAGGGCTATATCACTACCCTGGTCCAGAAATAATCAGAGTCTCTCTGGAATAATTCCACTCAGAGGTGCCTTAAGTGTATTGGCAACCTGAGTGATCGCTATCAGGTACCGAGAAATCTATACACACTATCCTGAAATAAACCAAATATGCTCAAACCCTAGATCAAAGCTCCATCAGTACGCTTTTGATGGCGATTTCCACCTGTTCAATTAAGAGTACATATTGAGTCAAGCAGCTGCTCAATCAGTTTAGCGGCATTACTATCTGGTTTAAATTCAGATATGCCCAGGCCATCACTTAAAGCACCCAATAACTCATCGAAATAACCAAGAGATATTGGTGATACAGGCACATTATGTTCTTGCAGCATCGTTATTGTTTCTTCTGCTACAGGTTTATCACTACATTTGTTCAATAAAACAGAATAGTAGTCTTGCTCGATTGCATTAATATATCTTGAGAGTGATTGTAATTCAGGAAAGTTCGGTGTTATGGGTATCAATATCTCATCAGCAAAAACCACTGCAGTAAGTATGTCATCGGTAAAGTATGGCGGAAAATCCAGAATTACCAGATCAAAACCTTCTTCTTTAGCTTGATCGCATAGTGTTTCTACATCTGATGCGGCTGCAGATACTACTAATGGTTGGCTTTCTTTTCTAATGGAAGACCAGTCTGATGTAGTGGCTGAAATAGTGTCCAGGTCAACGAGCAGCGTTTCAAGACCTTTTTGATGCGCAAGCACTGCTAGATTTATGGCTATTGTAGACTTTCCAGTACCGCCTTTAGGTGAGGTTAGAGCAAGGGTTTTCACGTGTTTTTTGGGGCTGTTAGTTGCTTATTCAGATGAGTGTATTTAAGCATAGATTCATTTAGTAGAAAATCAGCGATTAACATGAGTTATTTTAAACCTTAGCCACTGAATCCATCGATTTTGGCGGCACACATCCATGTGCTGTAGGAAGCTCTGAATTAATCAGCGGTTCCTTAACTAAAAATTCGTGTATACAGGAGTCAAACTCCGGAATAATGCAGTTTAAATAAACGATAAATTACAAGAGTTAATAGATATAAATGATTAATGAATTAATGGCATTAGGATGGATATTCTGGGTGCTGGCAATAGTCGGTGTTTTTATTACCGGGGTTTCCAAATCAGGCTTTGCCGGTGGAATAGGGGTGATTACGGTTCCATTACTTACGCTTGAAATTGGAGCTATCCGAGCTGCGGCCTTGATGCTTCCTCTATTACTGCTGATGGATTTTTTCAGTGTTCGTGCCTGGTGGGGTAAACAGCTGAATGAACATTTGAAGGTTTTATTACCCGGTTCGATGATCGGTATTCTTATTGGTTATCTGTTATTCGATTATCTGGATGACCGCGTTCTGGCCTTTGTACTTGGTGTATTCTCTGTTTTGTTTTCACTATATGGCTTAATGAAAGGTGCTAAATTCAGGCATAAAACCTCACCTCCCGTGGGCCGCATCAGTGGCTTGGTTGCGGGTTTTACCAGTTTCCTGGCTCATGCTGGTGGACCACCGCTTAACTATTATCTGATTCCTCTCAAGCTACCCAGAGCCCAATACCTGGCTACTGCAGTAGTGTTTTTTGCTGCTGTCAAGGTCGCGAAATTATTACCCTATGCGATGTTGGGGCAGATAAATATCGAAAATCTATTGATAGCATTACTGCTTGCTCCAGTAGCCTGGGTAGGGGTTAAGGTTGGCCTGCTAATCCAGGCCAGACTGAATGATGAAATATTTTATAAAAGTATTCTGGTGATGCTGTTTATTATCGGCATCAAGCTAATGGTTGATCCTTTTCTGTGAAGGATTAATCCACCTTATGCAACGTCTCACCGGCTTCGTTAACCACCTCTACGCCAACATGAATACCTTCGCGTAGACTGGCAGTAACAACACAGAAGTCCTCAAATAGATCCAGACAGCGTGCGCTCTTTTTTGAATCCATCAATTCATCGCCTGCCGTTATTCGCACATCGATGCGCCCTACGCGCAGGCGATTTTTATCATTGCGTACCATGGTGCAGGTGGCTTCTGTATGTACTGCTTTGGTGGGGGTGTCCTGCTTTGCCATGCAAAACATGAGACTGGCGCTCAGGCAGTTAGCGGTGGCAGCAGCCAGTAGGCGCGATGCATTGGGGCCGCTATTTTCACCGAGTGGAGGTGGCTCATCCATCAGTAATTGTTCTGCCTGGTCGATATCGAATTTGACTCGAAAGTTATAACCTTCTTCCTGTTCCATGTGTATGGTGAATTTACCGGCTTCGGACATAGAGATTCTCCTTTAAGAAATAGATTCGTTTGCTTCAATTAATCGACGGGTTAAATGCAGGCGCATGCTGGCCTGTTCGGTAATGCGATGGAATAACTGATGTGGTCCGGTGGCGTTATGGATTAGCTCATCCAGATCATCTTTAAGTTCTGCGTAATAATCTAGCAGGGTCAGGTCAAAATCATGCAGGGCTTTGAGCAGGGGATCTTTCTGATAACGCTGCAGAATGGTTTCTATTCCATCGCGATAGAAATCCCCCAGCTTCATATGTACAGCAGAAAACAGGGTGACCCAGCCGTTAAACCAGAACATCAGGTCGGTATCGAAATATTCACCCTCTATTCGCTGTCCATCGAGTAATTGCAGTAGCATTTCACGGTCATTGATCGCTTCGTGTTTTTCGATAGTGGTTGCGCGCCCATAGGCATCGATGGTGGAGCTGGTAAGTATGATCGGCACCTCTGGAAATTGAGCCAGAGTGAAGTTGGCATCCTTAATCAATTGGCCTTTCGCGCCGCCCTGTGCCGGGTTTGGTTTCAGGCGCGATGAGGCTTGTGTTGAAACCACCTGCACCTGATGTCCGCGACTGCCAAGCTCTTTTGCCAGTCGAGCAAATACGCCTTTCTGAAATAGATCCATCGAGAAGTTTAGCGCATGCTGCTTGTGCAGCAGGGCCAGTTGAATCTCACGTGCATACTGTGGTGCCAGCTGAACGATGTTGGCAATATTGCTAATTGCAATACGTTCTCTGGGCTTGCCCTGCTTGTCGATGATGACTTCCTGATGAAATTCATCGAAGCTGATCTGCAATATAACTTTAGCATCAGGCCAGTTGGCAGGTCGTTTACGTATTGCACGCGCCATAGAGGATAAAACGGCCTCTGTGGCTTCAATCGAATGTGCAAAATCCCCATTCAGTAGGATGGCGAAGGTATTGACATTCTTCATGCCGGCAATGGCTCGATAAAAATCATCCAGTTGTTTTGTCAGGTCGCCACCGGTGAATAAAACGTTGCGAGTGAGTCGATTGACGGTACGGTATAACTCGGTAGTATCCGGCATGTTTTTCATGATGGGGCGCCAGATAAACATACAGTGTCTACAGGTCTGAGGGCAGGCCATAGAGGGGATTAAGCCGAGTTTCTCAAAAGAATCAGGTAATGAGGCCAAGTCTGGCAGTTCATCAATCAGGCGTAGGCGCTCACTCTCGTCATCACCGGCAAACTCCTGATAACGCTGTTTCTCCTGCTGTGCCAGTAAATGATAGGAGTCAGCAGGTCTGTGTGTGAACAGGCCGAGACTACGCCATTGCTCCAGCATAAATCGCTGCAGCCTGTCAGCATCCTGCTGGTTGTGCTGATAAAGCTTTAGCAGTTGCTGCTGTTGAATCTGTGGCTCAGCTGTGTAGCTGAGCCAGTAGTTGATATAGCCTGTGATGAACGTTTCGCTATTTACCGATTGCAGTAACATCTGCATAAGAAAGGCCTGGCGCCCACGGGAAAATGCGCTTAGCACCGCTTCACGATAGTCCTGGTGGACGTTATGCTGCAGCCAGTGAAAGGCATGCAGGTAACTTAAAGGAAAGCTCAGTTCGGCCGCTAGCGGTCGCTCACCCAGTAGTTCCAGCATGTCACCACCAGTAAGGCGGTTTATCTCTGATTTGAAGCGCTGGCGTATATTGACCAGATAGATTGCATTCAGGTCGTTTACCGGTTGTGCTGTGGCTGTTGTTAAAGACATGAGCTTATTGTCGTTAAAGCTCGGCTGGAATCAAGCAGTGATGCGTCTTAAAAACCTATTCATTTGTCTGTTCAATAAACAGTTTCTGGGTCGGGTAGGCAAACTCAATATGTTCATTGTCAAATGCCTCATGTATTGCAAAATAAACCGCCTGCTGAATATCCATGTAAATGTTGTAGTCTGGAGACTTAATGTAATAAACGGTCTCGAATTGCAGGGCATAGTCTCCGTAATTCATAAAATGTGAACGATCAAAGCGAGTGTTTTCCTGAGTATTAATGGCCGTTTTGATGATCTCTGGAATAAGCTTGAGTTTGTCGCGCGGAGTACTGTAGGTGACTCCGATATTAAACTTAACACGGCGTTCATACATACGGCCATAATTACGGATTCGGCTTTTCAGCAGGTCAGAATTGGAGAAGATCAGCTGCTCGCCAGACAGGCTGCGTAAGCGTGTTGTTTTTAAGCCGATATACTCAACGCTGCCAAGGTGGTCGTCGATGATTAGAAAATCGCCGATGACAAAGGGTTTGTCTAGAATAATCGACAGAGAGGCGAATAAATCGCCAAGGATATTTTGCACTGCCAAAGCAACAGCGACACCGCCTATGCCCAGGCCAGCAACAACCGTGGTGACATGAATTCCCAGGCTATCCAGTGCAACCAGGCTGATTGCAGACCAGATTACAATTCTGGCTATAAAGCCAACAAAATTCATCGTGCTGGCAGCAGCGGGATTTTTGCTCAGGGTTTGTTTGCTGTAATGTGTAACCGTCAAAATGGTGATTACCGTGAGCCATATACCCAGTTGAATCAACAGCGAAATAATAAAGGTTGCCTGAATAATGGTATGTACTTTCTCAGGCATAGCCAAAAACATGGAGCTCAGGAAAATACTGGCAATAAATAGAAACAATGATCTGGTTTGTTTAATTGCCTCGACAATATTGTCATCCCAGCGAGTGTCTGTTTTAGAGGCAAGACTGGCCAGGCGGTTGGTAGCAAGTCTTTTTACCAGTCGCATAAGGAAGAAGCTGAGCAGTAAAATGGTGGTCGCATAGGTCCATTGCATTAAGGAGTTACCCAGGACGATCTCATTCATGAAATCTGGTTGTGTCATTGTATAACCTCGTTTGTTGCTTCAGGCGGTGAGTCAGGCCTGAACGTATGACGAATATGATGGTTAGAGCTATTTTCTTAAATAACAGAGACAGGATGTTATCAGCCTTTTCAAATTGAATAAATTATGAAAAAGGGTACTTCCATTGACAGTGTGATATCAGAGCAAGCTTGTGTTGCTATAAATTTTGTAATGGCTGTCAGGTTTATAGTGCTTAATAGATGTATAAACTTGATGGTTTGATGATAAAAATTAAGCGCCCCAGATGGGGCGCTTAATAGTTTGGCGGAGTGGACGGGACTCGAACCCGCGACCCCCGGCGTGACAGGCCGGTATTCTAACCAACTGAACTACCACTCCTAATTTGAAACTGGTGGGTGCTGCAGGGATCGAACCTGCGACCCTCGCCTTGTAAGGGCGATGCTCTCCCAGCTGAGCTAAGCACCCGAGTGTCGAAGGCGCGAGATTCTACATCCTCTTTTCGAGATTTACCAGCTTTTATTACAGGAAAATTTGAAGAAATTTTCCGGATGGTTTTTACAGGTATCTGTTTAGCAGCCTGAACGTGTTTGCGGCCTGAACGTGTGGGGTAAATATAAGGGGGTAAAGCCAAATCGTAACCCATTGGCTTTACCAGTCTTTATTCATTATCGTCAGGGGCGGAAACGACGGATCAGATTATCAAGGTCCAGTGACATGTGATGAATATCTTCCGACAGGCTGGCGGTTTCTTCTGAATCTTTCTTGAGTTGCGTGGCAGAATCACGAATGCGATGCACATTATGTGCAATCTCGCCGGATACACTACTTTGTTCTTGAACGACTGTGGCAATACCCTGATTCATCGCATCCAGCTGTTCGACCATGCTAAATATTTCATCTAACTGCTGACCAACCTTCTGCGATTGCTCTGCACTACTATCAGCCACACGACGACTGCTGCGCATAGCCTCGGCAGCACTACGTGCACTCGTTTGCAGCCGTTCAATCGTTTTTTGTATCTCCTCTGTCGAGTCATGGCTACGGCTGGCTAGAGTTCTTACTTC
The DNA here is from genome assembly GCA_050295575.1 of Gammaproteobacteria bacterium. Classification (GTDB taxonomy): domain Bacteria; phylum Pseudomonadota; class Gammaproteobacteria; genus JACNJF01. The sequence continues at coordinate 7,832 of JBNKPX010000076.1, forward strand.
GTCGGCCACCACAGCAAATCCCCGGCCCTGTTCTCCAGCTCGAGCCGCCTCGATAGCTGCATTCAGTGCAAGCAGGTTGGTCTGTTGAGCAATCGCACGGATTACCTCCAGTACTGCATCGATCGAGATACTGTCCTGCTCCAGGGTAACCATCATTTCGGTGACTGTATCGACTTCACTGGCCACTTGATCAGTACTGGATAGGGCTCCTTCAAGGGCATTTTTTCCCTGTTCGGCTAGCGAACGTGCAGAGCGGGCTTTGTCGGATACGTCGGAGGCATTACGAGAAATTTCCGCGACGCTGGCTGACATTTCTTCCATTGCTGCTGCTAGCATGGAAATTTCCTGTTGCTGACTATCTACCGCGCCGGTCATTTCCGTGGAGACCTGTTTACCCTGTGCAACCTTGCTATCCATAGTCGATACCGCATGGGACACACGCCCAAGTACGGTGCGCAGACGGGACAGTTGGCTTAGTTGACCAAGGCGAATGGCACCAATATCATCGGTACGTCCGCTGTAAACAAGGCTGTTGACAGTGGAGCTGAAAACGTTGCGCGCTTCATCGGCAACACCACGTAGGGGGGCGAGCATAATGGCTACCGTGCTGCTGGCCATGACAGTGGAAACCAGCCAGGCTATTATGGCCCAGCCCCAGCTCAACAGGTCGCTTATAGCCAATGTTGCAAAGACCAGGCCAAGGGCGACACAAAGGAAGGTCGACATTTTAAGGCTCAGAGACAGGCTGAGTCTTGCGAGCAGGCCTGGGCGGTTATCAAGAAGTTGTTTGTAGAGTTTACTGGCGCGTTGTACGTCCTCAGCGCGCGGTGCAAATCGCACCGATTCATAGCCGACGATAGCATCGTTTTCGAAAACAGGTGTCACATAGGCATCCACCCAGTAATAATCACCATTCTTTGTTCGATTTTTAACGACCCCCATCCACGCCTTTCCCGCTTTGAGGGTGTCCCATAATTCCTGGAAGGCGGCCGGAGGCATGTCTGGATGGCGCACGATGTTGTGACTGGAGCCGATCAGTTCTTGCTCATCGAAACCACTTATTTCAACGAAAGCCTGGTTGCAATGAGTGATCCTGCCTTTTAGGTCTGTCGACGAAATCAGCTGTTGATTGGGTTTGAGTTTTACTTCCCTGTCCGTAACTGGCATATTAATTTTCATACTAAAGCCTCATAATCTGAGCGAATAAGCTCAACTCATTTGTTGTTCTGGACGGTGAAAAATAAAAGCGACAATAAACTGGAAAACCAGTTCGTATCAGGGGAAAGTTCGAGTAGCCCAGTATATTTCATTGACAGGGCCTATAAGTGTTGCTGTGTGGCATGGTTCACTCTCATCCTGACTTTGTTAGCTTACTGATGAGTTCATAGTGTCCCCATTGGTTTGGTCAGTAGTCTATATTGAGAATAGTATCCATCACCTATTTCGTCAACACGTACCTCGTACGTAATATGTGATCCAATGCTCACTGCTAAATCCACACTTCGGTTGCAGGATTTGGTGGTTCACGAGGAATATCTGAGTTCCCAGTACAGCGTAGAGTTGATAAAAAATTACTCTTTCCTGGAGGCTGTAATTCATTGGCAATTTAAGTGTCAAGATAATGTCAGCGATTTATCAATATGGGCCATACCCTGCTGCGGAATAAAGCTGAAACGGAATGAGCGAATAGTTGAGCAGGGTAAAAAAATTATATGTGCCGGTTGACCTGAGGTAGCAATTACGCGATGCTTCACCTATAAAAGCAATATTTCTTTAAACTTCCAGGAGTTGGTCATGTTCTCGAAAATTATTCTCGCTACTGATGGTTCCGATCATGCTAATAATGCATTAAAAATAGCCATTGATATGGCGAAAAAATATGAGTCTGAACTTACCATCGTCCATGTTTTGACTCATGATCATCCCTCAGAAGAAATGGAGCGAATGATTGAGGTTGAACACCTGGATCAGGGGTTTTCGCCAACGCATACTCATGATGAAGTCAATCGCATTGCTAACACTCTTGCCAAACGTAGCCTGTCTCGCAGTGGCGATCAGGAAGCTCGAGTGATCACTGTCATCGGTGAGCAGATTCTTAAAGCGGCTAATCAAAAGGCCCGTGATGCTGGGTTAAAGAATGTGCGCACAGAAATTCATGCGGGTGACTATGCCAATGCGATACTTGATGTTGCCAATAAAAAGCAGGCAGATATTATTATCATGGGCAATCGAGGGTTGAGTCCTTTAAGGGGGTTTGTCACAGGTAGTGTTTCACACAAGGTTGCTCAAAGGGCTGGTTGCTCGGTATTAACGGTTAAATAGAGTTTTGATTTAAACTAAGATTCCATATCTAATGTTTGTGACAACCGGATGAGCAGCTTTCGGTTGTAAAGTAGTCGGTAACATGATCCTGGGTTTATTGCTCAGGTGCTGTTTATTCTTACTCTTTGAACCTGGATTCCGCAGTTGACCGTTCGTAGTAGTGGATAATCCTCTGTGTCGTAAATGATCATAGTCAGTTTGTATTTTCACGCTCCTATGCGTCCATGCATTCGCGAAATAACAGCATCCATGCTGAAAACGCTCCTATGCGTCGGCTCAGGCCTCCTCGGCTCAGGCTCCTGCTTCGCTCTACCTCCTCCCTCCCTGGAGTCGTGCTTCGCTCTACCACCTACTTCCATGTAGGCGTCCATGCATTCGCGAAATAACAGCATCCATGCCGCAAACCCAGCAGGTGAATTCCGCTATGAGCTGAATAGTCAGGATTCACCTTTATACGCTAACCAGATGGTATGTCTGGCACCTTTTTTACCGTGAGCGTAGACCTGCTTTTCTTCAACCTTGAAATGGCAGGATTTCAATAATTTATTAAATCTGGGATCAGGTGCTGCTGACCAATAGCTGACTATGCCTCGGGGTTTGAGGGCTCTACGTACACAGTGTAGGCCTGCGGCCGTATACAACCAGTCGTTGCTGGTTTTGGTTAGTCCATCAGGGCCATTGTCTACATCCAGAGCAATCACATCGTAACTGGCTTTCTGGGTACGTATTATTTTTCCGACATCTGTAATATGAATTCGTGTACGTTGATCATTCAATGGATACCCGCTGATAGCACCCAGAGGTCCTTGATTCCATTCGACCACTTCAGGAATTAACTCCGCCACATCGACCACAGCTTGTGGTCCGACATGAGCCAGCACAGATGCCAGAGTAAAACCCATGCCCAGACCTCCAATCAAAACTCGGAGCGATTCAGTTTTTTTCTGTGCCTGACAGGGTAAATATCCTAATGCATCTTCAGAACCGTGTTTACGGGTATTCATTAGCTCTATGCCACCCGATATCTTGATATAAAAGTCATCCTTGTCCTGGAATAACATTAATGATTTATCAGAATCTGGTATTGGAGCCGTGCCTAATTGTTTCCAGTGACGCATGCTTAAAACCGTAACAATAAAACAGGGGTTATAAGCGTTAATGGCGGTGGCGTCTACATCATTTTAATCTCTTATTACTATCTAGATAGTGGGTGTAGAAAGCCCCGCTGCAATGAAGAGGATTAACGATTCAATACGAGACACATGTTACACCATTAGGAGTGAAGCTGGCATGAGTATATTAAAGAGGGTTGTTCTCCATATAGAATATAAACGATGGCATTGACATACGACCCACAATAAAATACAGCCTTATTAAAGAGCAGTTAAGTTTACTATAGGGGCATTATGCAAAAAATTATTATTACTACTTTCTTATCCGTGTTTTTTATATCGTCTGCTTTAGCATCAGACGATGGTAAATCTCTGTATCATTCATTATGCGAAAGCTGTCATGTGCCTGAGGGACAACCCACTCTGGCGCCGCCATTATTTGGCATGAAAAACCATATTATGGGGCGCTATCCCGCACGCGAAGATTTTATTAATTATGTGGTTAACTGGGTGAAAAAACCGGATGCTACACGTTCACTGATGCCAGGGGCTGTCAAACGTTTCGGAGTGATGCCTGCCTTTCCTTATGTAGAGGATCAGCTGCGAGCTGTTGCTGCATTTATTTATGATAGTGATTTAACCATGCCGGGCTGGTATCAACAGCATTATCAGCAACAGCACGGAACATTACCGGCTAGTACTCAATAAGCTTTAATCAGCAGGTGGCCAGGGTCGCTCAAGCTCGCTGGCTACCCAGGATTGAATCCAGGCGTCAGGCTCTGGTTTCCAGTTGCTGGTTTGCAGTGCCGCAAAGATTCTGCCAGTGGAGATAGTTTTACCTTTTTCGGTAATGCCGGTACGAAACAGGGCAGAGGATGCTGGCTGCCCTTTGACCCACATAGATTGAATCAGGTAGACCCATCGTTCATCATAGTAGGCAACCTGAGTGCGCATGGTGACCTTTTCGAAGGCGCGTATACGTCGGCGGTATCTGATTGAATTGCCTGCGACGACCAGCCCCCAGCGTTTTTGCCTGAGTACCTTCCCCAGTCCCGTTCGTATGGCAAGGTTAAAGCGCCCAAGGTCGTAAAGCGTTAGCACCCTGCCATTATTCATTTCCAGAAACATATCCAGATCCCAGGGCATACAGTAAAAGCTTGTTTCACACTTGCTGTCAACGCTGACGGGCTTTGAGAGCATGCCTTTAATAGATGTATTGATGAGTCTTATGAGTGGGTACATTTTGGGGCTGCTTATTTTTTGATGATATTGTCTACTGGGTTGAGTAACTCTGACTAGCCTTTGTATATCGTTTATATATCGGCTACTTGAGCATTAGTCGGCAAGATAGTGAATACCTGTCCTGTGTGGACCATGTTACAGGTCTGGGGTAGTCATTACAGCTTTTTTGATTGGCAGCTAGCTGCTGTAGGTATTTATCCTCAGACAGGCGGGTGTAAGTTGGATTTTGCGATATTGCGTTTACTTATAAGCTTATATGATAATATTGCAAGCAATCCAGAAAATTTCTGCTTTAATACCTGACTACTTTGATGGGTTTTTATTTTGTGGAAACAGCTAATGTGGTTGTTTTCAAAGTTTCCTCCATATTTCTTTGTTCCATTTTAAAAGCGTAACGCTTTATAACCAAATTCTTGTATAGGGTTTCAACTTAAGAGTAGTTATTTATCTTTGACTGTTATTAGGTTTGGAGATAAGAGAAAGTAGCTTGTATGGCTCTAACACGGGAAGTATAAATCATAATATTATAATTTTGCCGTTTCTATAGAAACGACCTATAAATATTAACAACAGAAGCATAATCTAATGACTATGTATTTGGGAGGTTATCAGTGCACGTTGATGAAAATGATTTTCTTGGGGATATCTTCCAGGCTATCAATGAGTTTTTTGCAGAGGAAGTAGGTCCTGTGGCTTACATTCTATGCGAAGAGGTTAAAGATGAATGGGAGGGCAGTCTGGACAGAAAAGGGCAGAGGCCTGGGTTACGAAATATGCCCGTTTATGTTCATAAGCTATCTCTATTGATTGAAGATAAAGATCACCGAAAAAAGTTTCTTGATTCGGCTTTTGCTATCGAGGCGTTAAGGCTGTTCGATAAAGGCTAATTTCCACTAACCTTGAATTCAAAAAACTATCCTGCCCAGGGGGCTCTATGAAAATTAATGCAAAAATCACTCTGTTTACATCGCTATTTATGATTTTGATGGTTGTAGTAATCAGTTTTTTCAATTTGAATACTATCAAAGTTGAGGGGGAAGAGCGGTTAAAGGGCTTTGAAAAAGAAGCGATTGCAAACGTAAAAAAAGAGTTAAAAGATCTGGTTGATCTTGCGTATGCAGCGCTCGATAAAAGTTATAAAAATGTTTCTGATCTGAATTACTTGAGTACGTTTTATCAAGATCGTTTGCACAATATTCTGGATACAGGAGAAGTTATTATTAAGCGCTACCAGGATAAGGTGGCTAGTGGCGAAATGACTTTACGACAGGCCCAGAAAGTTGCCATGTCCGAAATCAGGGAGTTAAGATTCGACGACGGCACGGGGTATATCTGGATCAATGATACGTCGGTACCCTACCCAAAAATGCTCATGCATCCTATTTCACCGGCACTGGAAGGTAAGGTGTTGAGTGATAGCAAGTATAATACTGCACTTGGATTGGGTAGAAACCTGTTTCGTGCCTTTCTTGAGGTCACTAAAAATTCTAAGGAAGGTTATGTAGATTATCTATGGCCGAAGCCGGTAGCTGGAGGATTGACTGAACAGCAGCCCAAACTGTCATATGTTAGACGTTATGATGACTGGGGCTGGATTATGGGTACGGGTATCTACATTGATGATTCGCGCCAGCAAATTCTGGAGCAGGCAAAAGAGACGGTCAGGTCTATGCGCTATGATAATGGTGTAGGGTATTTCTGGATTAATGATAATAAATACCCCTACCCAGCTATGTTGATGCATCCAATCTCACCCGCTCTGGAAGGTCAGGTGATGAACGACCCCAAATATAATAATGCACTGGGTAAGGATAAGAACCTGTTTCAGGCCTTTGCTGAAGTGACTGCAAAAAATGGAGAAGGTTACGTTGATTATCTATGGCCAAAACCAGGCAAAGATGGGCTGACCGAAAGAGTTGCTAAATTATCTTATGTGAAGTTACACAAGCCAACGGGCTGGATTATTGGTACAGGGGTTTATCTGGATAGCGTAGACGCCACTCTCAAGAGAGAGAGGGAAGCGATTGAAAAACAGGTGGGGCAACTGATTGTTAGCAACCTTGTTGTCACGGCCGTTTTTATTACCATTGCTGTGTTCGTTTCCTTTATGTTCGCGAATTCCCTGGCCAAACCCATCAAAAAACTGACTCGCATTGCTGATGAAATCAGTAAGGGTAAAAACCTGGACGTGAAGATTGAAGAAGTTAATCGTCCCGATGAGATTGGTGAATTAGCCAAGTCCATCGATCGCCTGAAGACCAGTGTTAACATTATGATGGATCGAATGATGAAAAAGCCTAAATAGCGAGGCGGAGTACGACCATAAATAGTTATTTCTGATTTGAATGCCGCAGATCTGGTTCTGCGGCAAATCTTTAGCTGATCAGAAGCCTCTTAGATCACAGTGATCAAGGCAGCATCAGAGGCGGGTAGTAGCCTGCCAATCGGCTTCAGATCAAGCCCGGCTTTAGCTGTAACCTGCAGGAATTCGTCATCAGCACCAGCGGCTACTGCTACCAGCAGACCACCTGAGGTTTGAGGGTCGCAAAGTAGTTTACGCCTGCTTTCTTCAACGGGACCAATCTTGTGGCCATAGCTATCGAAGTTACGTTGGGCGCCACCAGGTGAACAACCCATTTGCAGATACTCTTCTACATGAGGTAGTTTGGGTACTGCTGCATAATCAATCTCGGCACGTACGCCGCTGCCATCACACATTTCGCGCAGGTGCCCAAGCAGACCGAAACCGGTGACATCTGTCATCGCCTTCACGCCATCCAGTTTACCCAGTGCGGCGCCAACCTTATTAAGCTGGCACATGGTTTCCGGTGCTATACGTTCATGTTCTGGTTTAAGCTTTTTCTGTTTCTGCGCGGTGGTGAGGATACCTATCCCAATGGGTTTGGTGAGGTATAGATTGCATCCTGCCTCTGCGCTATTGTTCTGCTTCAAGTGCCTGTTTTCCACTATGCCGGTAACGGCGAGACCAAAGATGGGTTCGGGTGAGTCGATGGAGTGACCGCCAGCCAATGGAATTCCAGCATCTTCACAGGCGGCACGTCCGCCATCTACTACCAGACTGGCTACATCGGGTCCCAGCTTATCGATGGGCCAGCCAAATATGGCAATGGCCATCATAGGGCTGCCACCCATAGCGTAAACATCACTGATGGCATTGGTGGCAGCAATGCGACCAAATTCAAATGGGTCGTCGACAATCGGCATAAAGAAATCGGTAGTGCTGATCACTGAACGCCCGTCATCCAGATTAAATGCAGCTGCATCATCACTGGAGTCGTTGCCGACCAGCAGTTTGGGATATGGGGTAATGCTAAAACCGCTATTAAGAATTTGCTCCAGAAGGTTGGGTGCAATCTTGCAGCCGCAGCCTGAGCCGTGACTATATTCGGTCATGCGAATGGGTGATTTGTTTTCGATCTTCATTGAGTGTTTGCTACTTCAGGAGCCAGTTTTAAAAAAGTGCGATCTTAGCATGAAAAACGCGGGCTCAAAGTGGCTATTAAACGACTGGATTGATTGCTAAGGCATTGAATTTCAAGGGGTAATAACGGTTACAGGAGATAACAGCTGTGAAATATCTGCTTATCTAATTGACATAGGTCAGCTGTGGCCCGGCTGGTTTTATTCTGATTATGTATAGCTTGCTGTTAGACGGATGATACTAAGTTTCCAGTGTGCACCTTAAGTGGAAACTTGATTTCCATTAATAATTCAAGGGAGTTGTGACCTTTTTCACTAACTATTTGATTGCCCGAATTAAAACCACTTTTTGCATGGTTATTGCAAATATGTTCCGAGTTGGCCTGTAAATGACAGTAGTTGCGCACTGCATCTACTCACCGGAGGAATACACGTAGTGGAAAAAGAAATTGACTTTTCAGAAGTAGAAAAACGTCTGGGTGTCACCCGTCGAACGTTTCTTAAGTTTTGTACTGGCGTAGCGGCATCACTGGGATTATCGACCAATGCTGCTGTAGCAATGGCAAATGCGGTGGCGGATCCAAAGCGCCGTCCCCCGGTTATCTGGCTGCATGGTCAGGAATGTACCGGACCTACCGAAGCCTTGCTGCGCTCCGAGCAACCGAGTCTGGAGCACCTGATACTGGATTTAATTTCGCTGGATTACCACCAGACGCTGGATACCGGTGCTGGGCATAATGTGGAAGCGATCAAGAAACAGTCGATGATAGACAATAAGGGTAAGTACCTACTGGTTGTCGAAGGCGCTATTCCGGTTAAGGATGGTGGCATTTACTGCAAGATAGCCGGTGAGACGATGCTGGATCTTACTATAGAAGCGGCAGAACATGCTGCAGCGATAGTCGCTTATGGCTCCTGTGCTAGTTGGGGCGGGGTGCAATCGGCATCGCCCAATCCCACCGGCGCTACTGGTGCACCGCAGGTACTAAAAGATAAAACGGTGGTGTCTATTCCCGGTTGTCCACCTAACCCAGCTAACTTTATCGGTACCGTGTTGTATTTCGTTACCTTTGGAAAATTACCACCTATCGATGACAAGGGGCGTCCCAAGTGGGCCTATGGTCGTCTGATTCATGAAAACTGTTACCG